>DAIPLC010000086.1:0-6074 GCA_036769405.1 Acidimicrobiales bacterium | reverse complement strand
AAACCGGCGTAGTCGAGCTTGTCGGCCCAGCCGGCGTAATAGAAAAAGTGGGCTGCCGCCAAGGGGATGTCAATGTCACGGCTTTCGCGAATCGGCTTGCCGTTATCAAGCGTCTCGAGGACGGCGAATTCACGGGCCCGCTCTTGGATCAGTCGAGCGATGCGAAAGAGATACTTGGCTCGTTCGGCGCCCGACGTTCGTGACCAGACCGAGTCGTAGGCGTTGCGCGCACTGCGCACTGCGGTATCGACATCGGACGCCGTGGCCTGCGCCACGGTGGCGAGTGCTTGACCGGTGGCGGGATTGAGCGTGACGAACTGCTCATGGGCACTCGGATTCGTGAACTCTCCATTAATGAAGAGTCCGTAGTTCGCCTGGAGTCGGACAATGGCGGTTGACTCGAGGGCGGGGGCGTACCCGAGTGAACCCAGGGTGGAGGTGATGGGGGTATCGCTCATGTCAGTCTCCAGAGAATACGTCGGGGCGGCCGTACGTGCCGGTGTGCTGCTTGCGGCGCTGCAGGAGTAGGTCGTTCAGAAGGGCCGACGCACCGAAGCGGAACGTGTTGGGGTGCAGCCACGTCGAACCGGCAGTTTCGTCAACGAGCACGAGGTACTTCAGCGCATCCTTGGTCGTGCGAATGCCACCGGCGACTTTCACACCGACGACGGTGCCCGTTTGCGCCGCGTAGTCACGGACGGCCTCGAGCATGACGAGCGCCGTCGGGAGCGTCGAGTTCACACCCACCTTGCCGGTGGAAGTCTTGATGAAGTCGGCACCGGCCAGCATGGCCAGCCATGAGGCCTTCTTGATGTTGTCGTAGGTCACGAGTTCGCCGGTTTCGAGAATGACCTTAAGATGCGCAGTCCCACAGGCTTCCTTGACCGCAACGATTTCTTCAAAGACGGCGTCGTATCGACCCGAGAGGAACGCGCCGCGGTCAATGACCATGTCGATTTCGTCGGCCCCCGCCGACACGGCGTCGGCCACGTCGGCCAACTTCACGCGCCGCGATGAGCGACCGGCGGGAAAGGCCGTCGCCACTGAGGCGACGAGGACTGGTGCATCACGGAGCGCCTCCTTGGCCACGGCCACGAGGTCCGGGTACACGCACACGGCGGCGACGCTGGGCGTCGTACTGTCGCTCTGGTCTGGTCGCCAAGCTTTTGCGCACAGGGCTCGAACGCGGCTCGGCGTGTCAGCCCCCTCGAGCGTCGTGAGGTCGACCATCGAGATCGCGAGATCAATGGCCCGACGCTTGGTGTCACTTTTGAGTGAGCGAGTGCCGAGCTTGGTCACTCGGGCCTCGAGCCCCACGGCATCGACGCCGGCGAGACCGACGAGGACATCTCGCAACGTAGCCCCAGTGAGCGTCGGTACCTGGGTCATTGCTGCGGTCATGTCTGTCAGGCTACCAATCACTCCGTTCTCCAGTAGTCAGGTAAACCGAGAGGGGTGACAAGCTCAGGTTGCCTAATCTAGCGAGAGCCCGTCGCGCAGCATTGACGCTTGTCGTTCGACGAACCCAATCAAATCGTCAGGTACCTCTGGCGTCTCGGCAGAGGCCGCGGCTAGGGCGGAGGGCACCATCTCAACCGTGTGTTCAACAATGCGTCGAGCCGCATCTCGACTGAGACCCCACGTCGAGGCTTCGTTGATGACGTGGGCAGTTGTCACAAGGTCAATTCGCTGAACCCCATTAATCGACATCGCGAGTCTCGCATCCCCGTATCGCACGGTGGAAAGTAGATCATAGAGCGGGGCGAGTGTCAGGCCACCTCCCTCCCTACGAAGCAACGAAAAATTCTTCGCATGGGCATCTCCATTGCCAATAAGAACGTTGCACACGAGGGCCTCGAGGAAACGAGTTAGTGACGAAGCATCCGCAAAATTGATGAGGGTTTCCGCGATACGTCGCAGCGACGGACCACCCTGTTCTTCATATTTTCGTGAAGGCATCAGCCCAAACGCTTGACAAAAATCTTCTTGATGAATTCGAGCCACCGAGCCATCCTCCATAACCTTTCGGTCGTATCGTTCGACGAACAAGGCTGGCCGTCCAACAATGACCTCGACCGTCACCCTGGCCACATCGAGACCGAGTGCACGAGCCAGCCGCATACAGAATGCTTCGTTCGCCACCGAGTCAGGAAATGCGACGAGGGCCGGTTTCACAATGTGCGTGGACGGGGTGCCCGGTGCCGGTTGGCCCCAAGCGTTCGGCCCCAGCGCGACGAGGGCCAGTTTTTCCTGCACGCCGGCGAGCGACAGTCGAACCAACTGAGTCACCCCGAGGGGTTCGCTTCGTAGGTTTCTAATCAGAGCCTGCAGGTCATCCCGATTTAGTTCATGCACCGAAGTTCTGACAAGCGGTGCACTGGGGCTTTCATCGTCGGGCAGGATAATCAGTGCCCCAGCACTTTCTCGACCGAGGGCTCGCACCAGTCCAACAGTGTCTCCCGCCTCGAGGCTGAAGTCACGGGCCAATGCTTCCCGCGCAATTCCTTCTGGGAGCAGACCGTCGAGAAAGGCTCGGACCACACCCGGGGGGAAAGCAGTTGACCTCACCGGTAACGAGAGGGAGAGGAGGGGCGCATTCAGTGGATAGCGGTCAAGTGCAAGGGCGGTGTAGGCGAGACGGGGCCCACCTCGCTGGTACTCAATCCGAGCAACCTTCGCACCATCGAGCCAGATTCCTAACCCTTTTCCCACTACCAGTCCGCCTTGTCGATCGTGATGCGAAGACCCAACTCACGCAGAATTCTGAAGAGTCTCCGCACTTGTTCCGTTTCCTTACCCGCCTCGAGCTCTGACAAATAGGAACGCTGCACGCCGACTCGTTCCGCTAGTTCCGCCTGCGTAAGAGATGCTTCGAGCCGGTAATGCCTAATTGCGTCACCGAGTGACGAGGGTGCGTAGACCCTAAATGGACCAGTACTTTTCGGCGCAGAATCTGTCGTCATATCTCGACATTCTACTCATGTCGAGATATTCCTACAAATCACTATGTCGAATTATTCCGACAAACCGAAATTGTCAATGCGCAGGAGTATGCCCGACCACTATTAATGAAAAGAGTCGGCCACTCACGCAGCGCTACATATCGAGAGGGTATCCAGCCGTTCGTCGAGCGTGGAGCACGTGTATCTGCCGAATCTGGCACAGTGCAGCCTGATGCACGACATCGAGTTACGAGGGAAGAAAGACAGCGGTCGCTGGGGGTGAATAGACGTTGCTCTGCCGTACTTGCTCGTCACGGTCAGCCTGCGTCACCGCCGCCGCCCGCAGTTGTCGCGTCAGCACGGCATTGCCGTGACGACATACCAGCATGAAGAACGGGAGAACGAGGACGATGGTCAGCGTCGGTGCCTGAGTCGTCGCTGCGGTCATGTCTGTCAGGAAAAGCCGTCCCGTTGCTTAGTGGGCTCAAGGTGTATCGAACGAACACTTGACGAGCGCGACGTAGCATGACCACATCAGAACAATTACTTCGTGGCGAGGTGTCATCGCCGGCACCATCGTGGTGTGTGGCCTCGGGGTAAACAGCGCACCTGCGGCAACCGCTCCGAACGCATCGACCCTCCCTCTGACCTCGTGCCCGCCCTACAGCGGTGGGGTGTTGAATACAGCCCCCACGATTGCGAGTGGGGCAAAGACCGTCGCACTCACATTTGATGATGGACCGGGTCGTTCGACTCCTGCCATTCTCGCGATTCTCGACTCGTTTCACGTTCGGGCCACCTTTTTCAACGTTGGCTATGGGATGAGTGACTACACCTCGTCGCTACTCAAAGAGCGCGCCGAGGGCTACCTCCTTGGCAACCACACGGTGAGCCATCCCGATATGGCGCTGCTTCCCGCCTCTGGTCAGCTAGAGCAAATGACGCAAGTAGATCGTCAACAACGTGCACTCACGTCGACCGTGGATTGTGTCTTTCGGCCCCCTTACGGCGACTACAACAACGACACCATTGCCATGGCGAATCAGCTCGGTATGTCGTTATGGATGTGGAGTGATGGTGGCGGTGACTGGGAGGCCCGGGGCTCGGGGTCGAGTTATTGGATCAACTACGTCGAACGCAACGTCATCGCCGTAGCGCAGGGTCAAGACCACCCCGTGGTCCTGCTCCACAATCAGCCCATTGACATGCCGGCCACGGTGGCAGCGCTCCCGACGATCATTCGCTGGTTCCTCGCCCACGGCTACACCTTTGTCGACCTGCTCGGCCGAAGCGGACCTCCCAATACCTGCGGTGATCCATCAGTGCCGACCCCACCATCTCCATTCACCACCGTTGGTGACGGTGTCGTCTTACGGGTTGGCCAGAAGCGACTTTCACCTCATGGACAGTTCGCGTTGTCCGTCTCATCCGAAGGAAAGTTGAACTACCACGAGGTCGGTGGTCCAGTGATGTGGGTAGCCCCCGTGGTTGCCGGCCCCAACGCGTCAGCGAGTTTCCGCAACGGCACACTCGCTCTCCGCTCAGCGGCTGGCACCGTGGTCTGGTCGACACATACCAACGCACCGTCGGGAGCGCTTCACCTGAACGCCAATGGCACGCTCGCCCTCGTAACCGGCGCGCGCGTGCTCTTCAGCACGCCGACCACGCTCACCACTATCCGCACTGGTGCGCCGCTTCAACCCGGATGGTACGTCTCGTCGCCCGATGGTCGCTGTCGCCTCCTGCAACGAACAACGAGTGAACTCGCATTGTTCGGTGCCGACCAGCAGGTGCTCTGGCGCGATGGGCGTCACGCGGGAGGCGTTGCCACCGAGCTGCGTCCCGACGGCAACCTCGTAACGGTGACCTCGAGCGGTGCGGTTGTGTGGTCGAGCGCGCTGCCGGCTCACCCCGGCGACGAACTCCGCGTCACCGATCAAGGCACCGTGACCATCACTACCACGAGTCACGCCGTGGTGTGGGCCACTCCGTGACGAGTGTCAATTCACTCGCCACCGGCGACGCAGCGCACGACTGCGGCGCAATCATCATTAACGAAGTGCAATCCAGCCCATTGGGGTAACTCGGTATCGATTACAGGTCGAGTTGTGTCGCGAGAGTGACCACCCGCTCGTCGGGCAAGCCAAAGTACCGCGACGCGGTCGCCGAGTTGCGGTGCATAAAGGTGAAGACCCGTTCCGTCACACCAGTGATCTCGCCACGGCTCCGGTTCGTGAACTTTCTGTCCGCAAGGTAGTAGGTCACGCTGGACTCATCCAGGTCGTCCGTAAGGTACGTTCGCAGTAGCGCGGGCAAGTCGACCGGTGACATATACCCCAGGTGAAACTCCACGGTCGTCACGCCGGGGGCCACGTCCTCCATTGCCTCGACGTGCTCCTCGTAAGGCTCCTCAGTGGTCGTGACCTTGACGACCACGAGTCGAGCGGGGAGGACGTGCATCTGCCGAATCTGCGACAGGGCCGCCTGGGGGACGACATCGAGTTGCGAGGCGAGAAAGACGCCCGTGGTGGGAGGTCGAAAGACGTGGCTCTGTTGTAGTTGTTCGTCAAGGTCGGCCCACGTCACGGCCGCCTCGCGCAGCTGCCGCGTCAGCACGGCGTTGCCGTGACGCCAGATCAACATGAAGTACAGAATCACCAGGGCGATAGCCAGCGGCACCCACGCACCCTTGAACAACTTGGTTGACGTACTGACAAAGAACGACAGGTCAATGACCCCGAAAACACCAAAGAGGGCGCCCACGAGCCATTTCTTCCAGTGCCAGCGGTAGCTCGCCACGATGGCGAGACCGAGTGTCGTGATCAGCATGGTGCCGGAAATATCGAACGAGTAGGCGTTCCCCAGGTTGGCCGAGGACTTGAAAATGATGACGAGCAGAATCGTGCCGATGCCCACGAAGGCATTGATGAACGGCACGAAAATCTGTCCGGACTCTTTGGAGCTCGTGTGAAGAATCCGCAGACGAGGGAAGAGCCCCATCTGCACCGCCTGCCGGGAGATGGAGCCGACACCCGAGATGAGGGCCTGAGAGGCAATAACGGTGGCCGCCGTCGAGATGATGACGAGAAAGTAGAGGAATGCTCGGTTGGGCGCCATGTCAAAGAACAGGGC
>DAIPLC010000085.1:2745-6144 GCA_036769405.1 Acidimicrobiales bacterium | reverse complement strand
GACGGTGACGCCGTCACCGTGTACCCAGTGACGGGCGCGCCACCAGTGGTGGAGGGCAGCGACCAAGTCACGGTGGCTTGGTCGCCGTACACGCTGACCGAGACCGCGGGCGGTGCCGAAGGAGCGCCAACGGGGGTCACGGCATTCGACACATCCGACGCCGCCGAAGAAAGGCCATCGGCATTCACGGCCGCGACAGTGAAGGCGTAGGCCACGCCGTTCGTCAGGCCAGCGAGGGTGCAGGTGTTGGACGACAGGGCGGCGCCAGTGACGCTGCACTGCTGGGTGCCACCAGCCACCGACACCACGTACGAAGTGATTGCTGACGAGCCGGGATCAGTCGACGGCGTCCAAGTCACCGTCGCACTTCCGCTGCTCGCGCTGGCCACTACCCCGGTGGGCGCGGCGGGCGGATTGAGGCACACAGCACCGTTCAGGAGACAGTTGCTCGGCGCGCCGGTACCCGTCGTGGTGTAGCCGACCACCCACGTGGTGTTAGGTGCAATAAATGGTTCGATCTTGGGTGCGGTGACCGTGACGAGCGTTCCGCCGGTAACCGGTGACGTGGCGGCGTTACCGCCCCAGAGCTTGATGAGTTGTGTGCCAGTGGGCAGGACAAAGGTCATGGTCCAGGTATTGGCCAGTGAGCCGATATTGACCGACGTGTTGTTGAGCAACGTGAACTGCCCCTGGTAGCCGGTCGTCCACCAGTTCAGGTCCGCGAAACCGACCGAAGGGTTCGGAATGCCGGGCTGGGTGAACGCGGGAAGTGAGCAGGTAGATCCGCCCATCAGGCATCGCTGGGGGTTGCCATTGCCCTGCGTCGTGAAACCAACGACGACCGAGTACCCCGGGAGGAGGGCGGGCGCCGTGTCGACCGCCGTGACGGTAATCAACGTGCCACCCGTTGTCGGCGTCGACACTTCGGTGGCGTTCCAGATGCTGGCGATTGCCGTTCCAGCGGGCAGAACGAATGAGAACGTCCACGGTGACGACGGGCTTCCCACATTGACGGGAGCGGTGTTGGTGAGCGTCACTTCACCCTGGTACCCACCGCTCCACCAATTCGGAATGCTGTAGGAAATGGTGGCCGTCGTAATCGGGTTCCGTACGTTGATGGTTTGCGCGCTACCGACACCGGCCTTGAACTGTGGGCCGACGGCGACGTGGGCGACCAAGATACAGTCACCAGTTGCCACGTAGGTCACGAGGTCAGTGGCGTCAACCGTACAGATCGCCGGTGTGGTCGAAACGACGAACATGGCACCGTCGCCCGAAGTAGTGAGGCGCGGCTGAAAAGTATTGCCGAATGTGTCAATCACCGGCAGGTTTGCAATGACCGGCTGCGAGGGGATGTTGTAGGTCAAGATGGCCTTGCCGGCAACGTAGACAAAGCGGTAATTAGTTGCCGAAGCGCCGGCACAAAAACTGGTGTAGGTCCCAGCGGTCGAGGTCACTTTGACCGTGCTGGTGCAGAGCGGGGTCGTGCCGATTGCGCTGGACGAGTCGCCCAACGCGTAACCAGTGACGCTGTAGTTCACGACTGGTGGCGTTGTTCCCGCCAACTGACTGGAACTGGAGGCCGTGACCACAAGGATGGCTTTCGATACCCCGAAGGTCTGAGGGTCCCCATCAGCCGCTTGGTAAACAGTGCCGGCAGTCACGTGGGCAACGAGCGTGCATGATCCGGTCGAGATAAAGGTCACATTCCCTGCGTTGTCGACCGTGCACACCGAGGGGGTGCTGCTCGTCACCGAAGGGGCACCGTCACTATTGCTCGACACGATGGGGCGAAAGGTTCCGCCATAGGTCGGGGTGGACGGGATGTTCGAGACGCGCGGTGTCGAAGCGGCGATGGAGAACACCGTCACTGTTCCGTTCACGTAAGAAATCGCGTAGTCACTGTCAACCGCCCCGGAGCAGGAGGAGGGATAGGTTCCGGGCACCGACGACGGAGAGGTCGAGGATGAGCACGCGGGCGCAGTCGTCAGCGACGACGACGAGTCCCCGTTGACGAAGCCGCTGTAGGAGGGGGTGATGGTCGGTGCCGCATCACCGGCATATTGCGTCGCGTCGGAGGCGGTAATCGTCAGCGGAGCGGGCGTCACGGTCGTCGTTCCCGTTTGGTAGCTAAACGAGTAGTTCGCCGACGTGAGGCCGTAACAGTAGGAAGCGTACGAGCCAACGTGTGAGGCGCTCGTTGTTCCGGACGAACAGGCGCTCCCCGCGGCAACGGTACCGGCATTGTCGCCATTGACTAGGCCCGACAACGTCACGGTGATCGTTGGGATCCCAGCGCCATACTGCTGGGATCCGTCCGAAGCGGTAACCACAACAGATGCCTTAGTGACAGTAATGGTCTGGGTCGTCGATGTGGTGTCGTAGTTGGCGTCGGCGGCAACACTCAAGGTCAGTGTGCACGAACCGGTGCCCGACGTGAAGGACACGGAAAAGCCAGAAACGGCGCACACTGCTGCGTCACTGCTCTGGAGCGAGACGGCACCGGTGTCGCCAGGGGTAAGGGAGTACGTCACACCGTACGACGAACCGTAGGAAGTCGTGGTCGGAGTCGACGTAAACGCCAGCGACGCTGAACGATCAGCCACCGTGAACGAAATCGACGTTGTCGATGGCGCGAAGTTGACCGTACCGGCGTACGACCCATTCAGTGTGAACGTACCGGCAATTGGCTCGGTGATGGTGCATGTGCCAGTGCCATGCACCAGTGTCACGGTGCAACTACGGCTGCCATCCGAAACATCGACCGTGCCAGTCGACGACGATGGATTCATCGTCGCAGTAATGGTGGTCGGGTTCGGGTAGGAGCTGTAGGCAGCCAACAAGGAGAGCGACGTGGGAATCTGCAGGACGGTCAACTGGCCCGTCGAGTAAATGAAGTCGTAGTTGTTGTCCGAACCACCCGAGCACGTAATCGTGTACTTTCCCGCATCGGAACCCGTTGCGTACGTCGACGAGCAGGTCGGCGAGACATTCACGTTGGGCGTTACGACCGACCCACTCTTCGATCCAGCGTGGAATGAGAACGGGTAGTTCGGTGCAGCATCGCCGAAGTTGATTGTCACATCCGATGCCACGACATAGAGGGTGGCCTTGGTGACACTGGCGGTGCCGGTGACGTAGGTGAAGGTGTAGTTCGAGCTCGCGGCGCCCGAGCACGAGGTGACGTAGGAACCAACGGGGCTCGAGGAGGTGGCCGTTGACGAGCAGGTGGGCTGGGTGCTGAGTGAAGCGGCCGAGTCACCGTTGACGAAACCGCCGTAGGAGGCGGTGGGGGTAGCGGCGGTGGCGCCGTAGACCTGGGTGGTGTTGGAGGCAGTGATCGTGAGGGTGGCCTTGGTGACACTGGCGGTGCCGGTGACGTAGGTGAAGGTGTAGTTC
>DAIPLC010000085.1:0-2645 GCA_036769405.1 Acidimicrobiales bacterium | reverse complement strand
CGTAGACCTGGGTGGTGTTGGAGGCAGTGATCGTGAGGGTGGCCTTGGTGACACTCTTGGAAAATCCCGCACTCGTCGAGGCGGAATAGTTCCCACTGGGAACGTAGGTGGCGGTGTAGGTGAATGAGCCACTCGAAGGTTCCGTTATTTGACAGGAACCTGAACCTGAAGAGAGGGTCGCCACACAGGACAGGCCCGCGCCGTCCGAGACGTTCACCGTTCCAGCCGCTGCCGCTGGGCTTACCGACACAGCAATAGTTGTCGCGGAGCCGTACGTCGCCGACGAGACACTCGTGATCGTGGTGGTGGTTGCGAGCGAGTTCACCGTGACCGCTTGGGTGGTCCCACTGGCTGCGTTGTAGGTGGCAGACTGCGC
Organism: Acidimicrobiales bacterium; assembly: GCA_036769405.1. GTDB lineage: Bacteria > Actinomycetota > Acidimicrobiia > Acidimicrobiales > RAAP-2 > RAAP-2. The sequence continues at coordinate 2,269 of DAIPLC010000085.1, read as the reverse complement.
CGTTTGCGCCGTGAGGGAGCAGGTACCGGCACCGATAAACGAGACCACCAGACCCGAGGCCGTACACACATTCGAGGGGCTCGCCGAAACACTCTGTGCGCCATCACCCGTCGCCTGAGCAATTGTTGCCGTGAAGGTGTCATTGACGGTAGCCGAAGCGGGGAGATTCTAGATTGACGGTGTTGAGGGATCGGCGCGCAACGTCGTAAACGACGACGACGTTGAATAGGTCGTCCCCTGCGAGTTGGTTGCGCCTACTTGGACGTAGTAGTTCGTGACCGTGGACAGCCCACTTATCTGACACGACGTTGCCGAGGTCGTCGTGCAACCGGTGGTCCACGGGGCGCTTCCTGTGGTGGAGTACTGGACCGAGTAACCACTAACGGACGGAATGCCAGTGCCCGTCGTCGGTGCCGACCACGTAATCGTCGCTGTGGAGGCACTATTTGCCGTGGCCGATGAAATCGTTGGCCGGTTCGGCGCCGGCTGCGCCGACAGTGTGATGGTTGGCGTGCTGGCAGTTGAGTACGTCACTGACGTTCCTGCGGTGTAACTCGCACCACCACCACCACCACCGGCGCTACAGCCACCACCGCCGCCGCCGTATCCCGCGCCGCCACCACCAGCGCTGGCGCCACTCGTGGTGCGGTCACCGGCGCCGCCCGCGGCTGGGGCGTGCGTCGAAGTGCTGGAGGCGTAGCCGTTATTTGAAACGCTGGTGCAGGTGCCACCTGATGCGTGACCACCACCTGAGCCCGCAGCACCGGCGTTAGCGCCATAACCACCATTGTCGGGAGTAGAGGCAATGCCCTGCACACCGACTTGGCCCGAGGCGCCACCATTGTGCGTGCTCGAGTTAGCCGCACCGCCACCGCCACCGGCGACTACTAACCATTTAGCCGTCGTTGCGTCATAGATCGCGCTCGCGCCACCACCACCACCACCGGTGGCGCTGCCAAGGCCGCCACTTGCCGCACCCCAACCAGCAACGCCCGAAGTCGAACCGCTACTGGCAACGTACAAGTCCAGTTCGTCACCGGGTGACACGGTAATCGTCGACACCACCGACGCCCCTGCGCCACCATTCGCGGTCCCGGAAATGGTTCCTCCAGAGCCACCCACCACGGTGGTTGTGAGTGAGGTCGTCCCTGTAGGGACGAAATACGTCGTGAAGGAATTTGCCGCGTACGTGACGGTGTAGGTAGCTGCGCTGGCCGGTTGAGCGGCGATCAGGACGCTTGAAACGAGAATCGAACCAATCAGAGAAAGGGACGTGACGAACCTCGTCAACATCCCGGCGCCAAAGGCGTGGCGGAGAAAACCGCTCTTTCTGTGGTGAATGTGTCGCATTGGGTCTTTCAGTGGTGATACGACCGCGTTAGAAACGCTGTATGCAATCTACAAGTTAAGTACAGCGTTTGCAATATTTTTTGCTTCTCGCCTTGGAATACCAGATGGCCGCCCAGTGGACGGCCATCGAGAGGAGGTAAGACGATGAAGGATTAGCGCTGGCAGGCAGCCCCGTTCGAACGGCAGTTCACGGGAGATCTGGCGCCGTAGGTGGTGAAGTAGACGTTGGCGTGAGCGCCGGCAATCAACGTCGAATTCTGCACGAGTGGCGTCACCGTGATTGTCGTCACTCCCCGACGGACCCGGGCGGTGTGATTCGCGCCCCAGAAGCTGGCCAACGAGGTCCCCTTCGGGAGTTCAAAACTGAAGGACCACGGTACGTTCTGTGAGCCAATTGGTTGCGAGGTCGGGTTGGTCACGCGGTAGTGGCCCTGGTAACCATTGGCTGACATCGCCGACTTGGTGAACCGAACGCGCACGGCGCCGGCAATCGGCGCCGCGGTCACCGTTGCGGAAGCAGCGCTGGTGCCCAAGGTGTTCGTCGCGGTGACACTCAACGAGTAGTTCACGTAGTTGTCGAGACCCGTGATCACGCACTGCATCACCATTGCCATCACGCACGAGCTCGGGACCGACCCGCTCGGAGCGAGAGCCACGGTGTAGCCCGTTATGGCCTTGCCGCCATTGGAACGGGGGGCCAACCACGAAAGGGTGATCTGCCCGTTACCGGCAACGGCGTGGAGACCTTGGGGTGCGCCCGGCGCCGTGGGCGCGCGGAACGGGGTAACGGAAGGCGAAGGGCTCGAGTACTCGCTCATCAGACCGGCACGGTTCATCGCCCGCACCACGAAGAGGGTGGGCAAGCCATTGGCGAGACCGTTGTAGGTGCATGACGCTGTTGGTCCGTCGACAACGGGGG
>DAIPLC010000084.1:0-6235 GCA_036769405.1 Acidimicrobiales bacterium | reverse complement strand
ACCACCGCGCTGTGCAAAGGGCCCATTACCCAAGGCGTTGGCGGTGAACGTGGCTATCGCCGCTGGGGAAGTGGCATTGCCCATCTCCGCGAAGGGCGCCGTACCGCGGCTCGGGTCCTAACGGCGGCGTAATCGAACGAAGCGGAATCGACTCATCACAGTCCAGATATCCATAGCCAGTTGGCGTGATAACCGACGTGCCCAATCCCGATGATCAGGAGACCGATCACAACGACCAACACGACGGTCTTAACCGCGAGCGTCTTGGCGGCGTCCTTGAAGCGTGCCCAGAGTGAGTCTTCGTCCCGCATTGCGCCGTCGTCAATGGGCGGAGTGCGCTTTGTTCCGCGGAGGTTGTACTGCATGGTCAGAGGCTACCCTCGGTGAGACGTTGATGCGACCTTTTCGTGGCGCAGCCTGCCAAACCGGGGGCGTGGCGGGGAACAAGAGACGGTTCCAATCGTCAATACCCAGAGTTAGGTAATTACCCCAATGTGTCGAACTGCGCGATGACGCGGTGCGGGCACAGCACGGGCAGGCTTGGCGCGACCTGGTCGCCCGTAATGGGGGGTGCTCACCCTTCAGTACGTCCCGTCACCCTCCGCGTCCTCAAGCGCATGCGGGCCACGGCAGCATGCGCCATTGACGGTGGCGGTATGACTGAGGCTTGACTCCGCCGGCGGTATCGGCATGGTGCTAAAGAGTTGCATGGTTCTCACACTCTCGTGACATTTTCGTAGCAAAACGTTAAGGTCAGCCGTGTTTGATTAGGCACATGACAAACACCACCACCAAGCGAGCCTTCGGGTTCCGTTCATTGACGGGCGCCTTCGGCGTGACCGTCACCGCAGTAACACTCGTTGTGGCTACGGCCGGTGCTGCACCCGCCCCCCACTCCACGCCCAAGAAGCCCGTCCCCGTTGTGAACCTGTCGCTGTACAGCGCTCAGGGGTATGACTCGTACGTTGTTGCCGCCTTCAACGCAGCGAATCCTTCCATTCACATCACACTGAATGACAACTCGACCGGCACCCTGCTCACCCAGATCGCCGCCGAACAGGCCAGTGGCAACCCCACCTGGAACATGATGTGGGCTGACGGTGCGACCTGGGCCGCTCAGTTCGACGTTTCCGGCTGGACTAAGCACGGCATCCTGCCTTCCGGCGTCAACTTTAACACCGCTGGACTGACCAACCTGCCATCGAACAAGAGCTTCGTCCCGACTGGCGTCACGGTCACCGGTGGTCTCTGCTACGACACCGCGGCAACGCAGGGAGTATCGCTGCCCTCGACGTTCGCAGGTTTGGTCAACATGCCAAACGGATCGCTGGGCATGAACAACCCGTCGCGGTCTGGTCCGACCTACCCACTGATTGCGGGAGAAATGGCCCACTTGGCCGGTATTTCGTCGTCGACCACCAAGTCTCCGTCGACCGCCCAGGTCACCGCTGGTATCAAGGCTGGTGAGAATTTCCTCAAGGCACTCAAAGCCAAGGGCCTTCAGGTGCACAACACCAACGGTCCGACCCTGGGCGCTATGGAGTCCAACCCCGCCACGTTGTCAGCCGCAACCATTCAGACCTCCGCTTGCTACGGCGACATCGCCGCTGGTTACTGGCCTACTGGTGCAGTCAAGTACCTCGATTACTCGGTGGCACTTCCCAGCGCGATTGCTGTGAGCAAGGACGTGACCCCGGCGCAGTTCGCGGCCGCGAAGAAGTTCATCGCGTTCGTACTGTCGCCCCAGGGTCAGCGCACGATGCAGGCCGGTGACCCCCAGGGTGACGGTCTCTTCTGGCCTGTGATCTCGGGCGTCGACCCCGAGCAGGGTCTGCCCTCGTACGCCAGCACCAACGCGTACGCGATCAACCCCTACGTGTGGGGACCGCTCCAGGACATTATTGACTCCTGGTTCACCAACAACATCGCGAATTAAGTTCCTCAACTCACTCTCCTAGAGGGCAAGGCCCCAGTAGCGAAGGCTGCTGGGGCTTTGCCCTATCAAGAAATCAGCTCATGAACCTCCAGAAAAAGATCCCGCCACGAGCGCATCGGATTAAGTGGTCCGGCATGGTCCTGTGGTTGATTCTGGGCTTCTTGGTCATTATTCCGGTAACGGTGTTTCTCTTCGCCGCTGTTTCCCCGCGGTTCCTTCGCGTGGGGCCGCAGTGGTTTACCTTGCACAGCATTGGCGAGGCGTTCACCGGCTACACCGGTCGAGGCATCATGGATTCGCTGCTGGTGTCCACCACTGTTGGCATATTGGCCACGAGCGCGGCGACCACGCTCGCGTGGCTGGTGCATCGAACGACGCTCTACGGTGCTCGAATCATCGGCGGGATGATGTGGGTGCTGCTACTGATTCCGACCTGGATGATGACCATCGGCTGGACCAATTTGATAATGCCCGGCGAATTGGCGACCGCGTTTGGTCTCAATACCGTTCACCTATACCACGCGTTCTATGGACCCGCCGGCATCATCCTCATATTGACAACGGCTGCGCTGCCCTTTTGCTATTTCGTCATTTCCGCGGGACTTCGGGGCCTGGGCTCGGAATTCGAAGATGCGGCGCGTGTCCATGGCGCGGGCCTGCGGCGCACGTTGACGACGGTGTTGCCCATCATTGCGCCAGCATTGCTTTCGGCTTTCGCGATTGCTTTCGCCGAATCAATAAGTGACTTTGGCGTGGCTTTCACCCTCGGCGCCAATACGCACTTTCCGATGGCGACATTCACCCTATTCAACGCCATCACGGCGAATCCGGCAAATTTCTCCGTAGCGGCAGTCATTGCGGCTGTCCTCATTCTCTGCACGGTGCCGCCCATCATGCTCCAGTCGCGGGTGACGCGCGGGCGGTCATACGCCGTTCTCGGGGCTCGGACCCGAAGCGTACGTCGCTACAGCTTCACACCCGTGCGCCGCATCGTGGTCTCAGTGGCGACGTTTGCGGTGCTGATTGTGCTCACAATTTTGCCACTGGTGGCGTCTATCGCGACAAGCTTCACCCGCACCATTAGTTTTGAAACCCGAACCGGTATTCACTGGTCAACGCTGTCGTATCACAATATTTTCAGCCCGCCGCCATCGATCATGTCGCTGGGTAGTGGCCTCTGGATGAGTAATCAACTCGGCGTGTACGTGGCATCGGGCACCGTGGTCTTGGCCTACGTACTCGCTCGCCGTTTGGCGTCAACCCGCGGGGGTGCGAGTCAGCGCATTGCTGATGTGTTCCTACTGGGCTCGGTCGCGGTCCCCGGGGTTGTCCTTGGTGTTGGCTACATCCTCTTTTACAATCAAGCGATCATCGCCAATCACGTCATCAGCCTCTACCAAACGATGCCTCTTTTGGTTATGGGGTTGATCGCGTCAGCAGCCCCAGGGCAGTCGCGATTGCTCATCGGGCCGGTCTCGCAAATTCAGTCATCCATGGCGGAATCGGCACGAGTGCACGGGGCGGGACGCTGGCGCACCTGGCGAACCGCGAGTCTGCCCCTGTTGTCGCGAACATTAACGTGGGCGTGGGTATTGACCTTCACGAAGACCATCTCCGAGCTGGCCGTCGCGCAAATGCTGTTGGTGCCAGGCCACGAGCCGGTCTCCGTGATTATTGAAACGACGCTGGGTACTGTCTTTGCGCCCATTGGCTCGGCCGCAACGGTCATGGTGCTGGCCGAAATGCTCGGCGTCATCATCGTCGTGCTCGGCGTGTACCGAATCGTCACCCCCAAGGGGTGGCGTCGAATTGGAGAGGTGGGATCACTGCGATGAGTGCTCGAGCAGTAGGCGTCCGAATTGAGAATCTAACAAAGTCCTTTGGCGACAAAGTCGCGCTCCGTGACGTGTCGCTCGACATGGCGCCGGGAACGTTCACCGTGTTGCTTGGGCCTTCGGGATCGGGCAAGACCACGCTGTTACGGTGTCTGGCCGGCATTGAACGTCCCACATCGGGGGCGATCACCCTCGGTGAGCAGCTCGTTGTTGGTCCGCGTGCCTTCGTCACGCCGGACAAGCGCCATCTGGCCATGGTGTTTCAGGACTACGCCCTGTGGCCCCATCTCACCGTTGCTCGTAACGTGGGATTCCCGCTCGAGGGCACCGAGCTCAACAAGGCCGATCGTGTCGCCAAAGTAACGAACTTGCTGACACGCGTCGGCATCGAGCGTCTTGCTGATCGCTACCCGAACGAACTCTCCGGTGGTGAGCAGCAGCGGGTGGCCCTGGCTCGCGCCCTCGCCGCCGACGTGGGGCTCTTGTTGTTCGACGAACCCCTGTCGAATCTGGATGCGGACCGCCGCGAGGGTCTCCGCATCGAGATCGCCACGTTGGCCCGCGAGACGGGGGCGACGGTGGTGTACATCACGCACGATCAGGCCGAGGCCTTCGCCTTGGCTGACGTGGTCGGTGTCCTCAACCACGGCGTGGTGGAGCAGTGGGCCACCCCTGAAGTGGTGTACCAAGCGCCAGCATCCCCCTTCGTCGCCCGCTTCACCGGTTTGGCCGGCGAGGTGCCCGTCCGCGTCCTTTCCGAGTCGGGCGGCCGCGCGAGAGTCCAGTGCCTACTGGCGACACCGTACGAAATTGACGACTGTCCGACCCGGGCGGTGGCGGGCAGCGAAGCAACCCTCTTTGTCCGTCCGTCCGCGGTTACCCTTAACGAAGCTTCCTTCAGCGACGGCCTGCCGGCCATCGTTGAAGACAGTGCATTTATTGGTCGCGGGTACGAACACGTAGTGACAATTGACGCCACGTGCCGGCTGACTAAAATTTTCTCGCGTCGACGTTTTCCTCGGGGGAGCGAAGTGCGGATCACGTTTGATCCGAGTGGTGTCTACGTAATGAAGGATGAGTAAGTCATGGTTTTGGCAACTACCGTATCGGTGAGTAGCGTCACTGTCTTGGTGCTCGCGGTGTTTTTAGCGTGCGCGGTTGAAATGGTCGAGGCGCTGACGATTGTTGTGGCCGTGGGCCACACCCGTGGATGGCGCTGGGCACTCGAAGGTGTCGTGGTGGCTCTCCTCGCGCTGGGCGCTCTCGTGGGTGCCTTTGGCCCCGCCCTGGTGCATGTCCCTCTCACCTGGCTCCGTCTCATCGTTGGCGGCGTGCTGCTTATTTTTGGTCTGCAGTGGCTGCGTAAGGCGGTGTTGCGGGCTAGTGGTCTTAAGGCCAAGCACGACGAGGACATCATTTACGCCGAGACGGTGGCTGAACTCAACGCTGCGCCACTGGCGACCACTCGTGATCAGGTCGCCTTCATGATGGCCTTTAAGGGCGTATTCCTCGAGGGTCTCGAAGTGGTTATTACAGTCCTCACGCTCGGTACCTCAGCACACCGATTGGGCCTCGCCAGCGCGGTGGCGGGCGCCACGGTGGCGCTCGTCGCGATTATTGGTCTACTGGTGGCGAAGCAACTCTCGTCAGTGCCGGAAAATGCCATGAAGTCGAGCGTGGGCGTGCTGCTTATCTCCTACGGCACCTTCTGGACGGGGGAAGGACTGAGCATCCACTGGCCCGGCAACGATGGATTCTTGGCGCTACTTGTCGTGATCTACGCCGTTACTACCTACGGTGTCATTCTCCTCACCCGGCAGGCGACTCGAAAGGTGGCGGCATGAACACGTTTCTTTTAAAGTGGCTCAAGGCTTTTGGCAAGTTCTGGTGGGATTTCCTCGTGGGCGACACCCCCGAACTCTTTGTATCGACCATTGCCATCATCGTGGTCACCGTCCTTTTGGGGCACGGACTCCACAACTCGCACGTGGCGACGGTCGTGTTACCGGTCTTGGTCGTGGCCTCGCTCTTGTGGAGTGTACGCAAGAGCTGGCCGAAGCGCTAGAGATACGTCGCGCCGAGGGTAGACCGGACTACGATTCACGTCGTCGTTTCGAAATGGAAAGAGCGCCGTGCCCGTCCTCGTAGTTGGTCCGCCCCACTCGGGCGTTGACGTCATGACAACATTTCTCGGCGCCCTCGGCATGGCGACGCTGACCGAGAGCCAACAGCACTCTTTCGACCAGCTTGCCCGTGAGACGTTGGAGTCAGTCGGCGCGAGTGGCACTGTTCCGCCCGCGCGAGCCGACCTCGTGGTGGCCTCGGCCGGTAGTCGTGCGTCGACGGCATCCTTCATTACCGAGGCCTTCACCGACCGCCACTTCGCCCTCGGCGTGGTGCCGGGTGCCGTGCTGGCCCCCGCCTGTCGACGGGCCGTCAAGGGGCGATGCGCGGTCGTGGTGTT
>DAIPLC010000083.1:0-6241 GCA_036769405.1 Acidimicrobiales bacterium | reverse complement strand
GTCAGGGCCACCGTGAAGGTCTTCGTGAAGTGGTACTGGTCGAGGTACATCAGGGTCGTCCCGAGCACCACTGGGCAATAGCTCGACGAGCAGTACCAGTTCGCCTGCGGCACAAATGACGCGCCAGCCGCACGGGCCGCCACGGCGAAGTCAGGTTCATTCATCGCCTGATTAGGTGCCGAGCGTGCGATGCCACAGTGCAACAGCTGCGTGGGATGGATTGCGATGCAGGTGGCGGGGTTCTGGGCCGGCACGGGATGTTGATCCATCAAAAACACGTGTGGCGTAATAGCCACCAACTGCTTAAGCCGTTCGGCTAGGTAACCGCTGTACTGGGCGCTCGAGAGCAACTGGTGCGACAATGTCTCGGTCGTCGGTATTTTGATGAAGGCCACCACTATCCCCCACGGGTGCATGGACGCAATCTTCTTCACCGCGAGATTGGCGAAGGCGTAGCAATTCTTCGAGTCGGCGACGCTGTAGTAGTCCCACTGCACCACGCTCGCCAAGTCGCACGCACTGCGCGCCAGGAGCACCATCTTCACGTGATTCTTCTTGCCAATGCGGTCGAGAGCGTCGCTCCACTGCCACACCTGCGAATCACCAAAGAGAACAATTGTCTTCTTCGATGTCACGTCACCGAACGAACAGGCCTTATCGCCGGGCCAGGCCGCGAGGGTCCCCGGTCCGCTGTAGTCAAGCAGGCAATTGCCCCAGCCGCTGTAGTCGGTGGACTCCTTCGCCACGGCCGGCGTCGTCGATGATGGCAGCGTCGCCACCGAACTCGCCGCCGTGAGCATGGTGGCGAGTTGTTGCGTTGAGGTGATCGACGACGGGGTGGCGCGCCCCGCCGCAGCGACGGCGATACCCGACAACACGATGGCACTGACGGCAACTATTCGTTGAAGTACAGCAAACATGGTTAAACCTTTCACGATGGCGTCCGTGCACACGTCACGGACACCGCGCCTACATGATGTGATCAGCAACCAGGAGTTGCTTCAACAGGGGCATCAGCCGCAAGGCGTACGTGCGGGTGATGTGGTACTGGTCGGTATAAATCAGGGTCTTATCGGCCACCAGCGGGCAGAACGTTGCACCGCAGAACCACGCCACGGGCGAGTGGTAGTGCACGCCAGTCGCTGCGGCAACCGTCCGGTAGACGGGGTCCGAGAACGATGGGGTGGCTTGCTTGAGCGACATGGCGCAGCCCGTGATGTGGGTCGGATGGGTCACCATGCACGAGGTCGGGTCTTCGCCCGGCACCGGGTGCCCACCTAGCAATACAACGTTCGGCGTAATCGCCCGTAGCGTCATCATGGTCTTCTCGAGTGCGGCTTCGTAGGCGGCGGTACCGATGGGGTGCTGGGAGAGGTCTTCGGGTGCGTTGGGCTTTAGGTCCGCCACAATGACACCGACGGGGTGGAGTGCGGCAATCTCCTTAAAGGCCGCCTGACGGAAAGCGGCGCAGTTCGCACTTTCTTTTTGCGAGTGGTAGTCCCACAGCGGTGTGTCCGCGACTTCACAGGCAGCGCGGGTGAGTTGCACCACGCGGTAGCCCAAGGCGTGACCCAGTTGGTCAAGGTCATCGCCCCACATCCAGGCCTGCGAGTCCCCGTAGAGGACAATGGTCTTTTTCGACTGCCACTCCCCCATCGAGCAGTGCGACACGCCCATCCACGAGGAGATAGAAGGGCCGGACGTATACGGCGTAAGGCAGCCCGCCCAACCGGTGTAGTCAGTGGCGGCACTCGTCAAACTTGGTGTGACGTGCGAAGGCAGTGTGTCGAGCGAACTGGCGGCGTTCAGAGCGGCCGTTAACGCCTGTTGGGACGTGAACGGCGAAGGTGTCGTGCCAGCGGCACCGGCGCTCGAGGGGGCTAGCGTTGCCGCCGCCGCTATGGCGAGATTCGCTAGGAGGCGCGTGGTGGTTCGAATCGAAATCACAGATGAGTCCTTGTGGCTAGGGAGTGCCCTAATTTTAGAATCACTGTTCGCAAAATGCTCGAAATACTTTTTATTTTTCGAATCTGCTTTCCCGACGCCGTGCGGATCACGGGATCGACTCGTCAGAAAACGTGGTCGGCCCGCAACAATTGCTGCAACAGCGGGAGTAGTCGCAGGGCGTAGGTGCGCGTTATGTGGTACTTATCGGTATAGACAGGGGTCCCATCGACGACCGCTGGGCAAAAATTTGTCCCGCAGAACCATTTGACAGGCGACTGATAGTGCGCCCCCGTAACCGCGGCCACCGAAGAGTAGGTCGCGTCGGCAAAATAGGTGGTCGCGTCGGCCAACTTCATCCCACACCCCACGATCGAACCTGGGTGTGCCGAGAGACATGAGGTCGGGTCATCGGCCAAAATTGGGTGTTGCCCTAAGAGCACAATGGTCGATGTGACCGATCGCAGGGTGGCCACTGTCTTGGCCAAAGCTTCAAGGTACATGACCTTGGAGACGGGTTGCTTATTTGCGTTCTCTGGCTGCGCCGGCTTCAAGTCTGCAATGACAACCGCCACGGGGTGCAGTAGCGCAATCTCGTGAAGTGCCGCCGCTCGAAAGCTCGTGCAGTTCGCGCTCGATTGCGCCGTGTGGTAGTCCCACAACGGCATGTCCGCAACTTCGCACGAGGCACGAACCAACATCACCACACGTACATTGTTTGCTTTTCCCATCGCGTCGAAAGTAGGTTCCCACATCCACGCCTGGGAGTCGCCAAGGAGTACCACTGTCTTCGAGGACTTCACCGCACCTCGGGAGCATTTCGTCGCACCCGGCCACGGCGATAGGCCCGGTCCAGCGGTGCAGGACAGAAAGCAGCCGTCTGCCTTATCCCAGTCGTTCGCCACCTGCTGCAAACTGGGCGAGAGGTTGGCGGGCAATGCCGAGGTGGTGCTCGCGGCATTCAATGCCGAGGTCAACGCCGATTGGGTTACGAACGGTCGGTCCGAGGCCTTTGGTGAAGCGCCCGCGCTCGACATGGCGCTGACGATCAGCAACGCGCACGTCGGAAGAACTGCCCACCGGCGGAACGTACTCGCAGACTTCATCGTTTTCATCTCTTCCCCTTACGCGAACAAACCAAGTGTAGAACGAGCAGAAAATACCGTTAGGGAAACGCAGTAATGGTCACCAACTTTTCACTCGCCATCGACGAAACTAGAGGTCGACCGATCGCCGTTGGCGGACGTACTGGAGAACGACACGTGACCACCACTTCAACGATGGCTTCGACGAAGCCGTCTTCGCTACGCAAGGACATTCAAGCCCTCCGCGCACTCGCTGTGCTACTCGTGGTGGCGTATCACGCCAACTTACCCGTGGTCCATGGTGGCTTTCTGGGCGTGGACGTCTTCTTCGTCATCAGCGGATTCGTCATCACGCAATCTCTGGACCACAGTGCCAATCGCTCCCTGGTTGGTGCCATCAGCGACTTCTATGCCAAGCGCATCCGTCGCATCATGCCCGCCGCCACGTTGGTGATTATCGCCACCATCTTCGCCAGCTACCACTGGCTGAGCTACATCACGGGTGGCCACACCGCTAACGACGCAAAGTGGGTCGCCGCCTTCGTTGGGAACTTCCACTTTGCCTCACAGCAGTTGGGGTATTTCACCTCGGCACTCCCCCACTCAACGCTCCAGCAGTACTGGTCGCTCGCCGTCGAGGAGCAGTTCTACGTCGTGTGGCCCGTAGTCTTCTTCGCCATTCGCGCCCTCGTTCGCCGCGCCAGTGGCCCACTCACCATCGGCGTACTCGTGGCCACCATCGCCTCCTCGCTCGTCTGGTGCGTCGTGCAGACGCACCAGAACGCGACCACCGCTTTCTTCAGTCCCTACACCCGCGCGTGGGAACTCGCTCTTGGCGCCCTCGTGGCAGTACTCGCCCCGCGACTCGTCGACCGAGCCCCTCGCGTGGGTCTCGCTTTGAGCCTCGTCGGCCTGGTGGGCATTGTTGTCCCCGTATGGTTTCTCACTGCGTCGAGTCCCTGGCCGGGGTCGAACGCAATCATTCCCGTTGTCGGGACCGCTCTCGTGATCACGGGCGGTACCTTGCGTCGCTCCTCGCGTGATCACGTGCTGATCGCCAATCCCGTGGTGCAGTGGTTCGGACTTATTTCTTACTCGCTGTACCTCGTGCACTGGCCGGTCTTGCAGATTCCCCAGCAATACTCGTTCTCGGGCACTATTGCCCGTTCAAGCGAACTTGAGCTCGTAGGCCTCTCCATTATGCTCGCGGCCGTGATGTACTACGCCGTGGAGAATCCACTGCGTAAGGCCACGTGGCTCCAGTTGCGTTGGCGAACGTTTGCCTTCGGCGCTGGGCTTATCGCCCTCACGTACGGTGCCTTGTTCTGGCACCTCCACAATTATTGAGCGAGGGGTTAGACCCGGGGCGTCACGCTGTCACGCTCGGCCACAACCTCAACATCGTCTGACACGGGGTACGACGGCGTGGTCGGCATTGGCAGGGACAAGATCGGTCCGATGGGGTACGAGGTGTCGCGCATCTGAACGAATAGGTGACGAGTAGACCGCCAGCGGGCGTAGAGGGTGCGCATCGACCGAGGGGGTTGCTTCGACAAGGCGTCATCGCCCTCGATCTCCTGCCAGAAGGCCTTGAGGTCACGCTTGCGGAGAAAGTAACTGCGCACCACGAGCGGCAGTACCAAGCCGAGGAGTGCACCGGGGAAGAGGAAGGACCACTTCTTCGGGGGCAAGGTGCGGTAGGCGCTACCCGTCTTGGCGACGTAGTTGGAGCCCGGCTCGAGCGAGAGTCCGTGGAGCGAAAGTGCATTTTCTTCGATGACGTTGGCCTGAATCAGTGCCTGCGCTGGAGCATTGCGCTCCACCAGTCCAATCTTGTTCTTCAGGATGATGTTGCCACCAATGACATTTCGGTTGGCGTTACTCAGCAGTGCCAGACCGTCACCCTTGTTTGATTCAATGGAGTTCTGGGTGATGGTATTCGAGGCGGCCGCCGCCATCACGACACCGGTCTGACCGTTGTGATTGATCGTATTTTGCGTCAACGTATTGTTGTGCGCACCACTGCTCAGCACCACACCGGCGGCGGCGTTGTGGATCATTTGGTTAGCGACGAATGTGTTTTGTGCCGCTCCGTCGGTCAACTCGACGCCGTAGAGGTGCGAGTGGGTGAATGAGCTATTGGTCACCGACAAGTTGGCCGTCCGGCCAACGAAGAGACCAGTGTCATTCCCCTGGGTCGTGCTGCCATCAATTGAACCCGTTGCTCCACGGACGAAGGACAGACCGGAAGCGTCGGGTGCGTTGTAGCCCAGATTGAACAGGTGGACATTGGAGAGGTAGGCCGACGCGTGGTTCGCGAAGACAATGGATGAACGGGGCGTCATTTGACCGTGCCAGGCAGACGACACGGTTGAAATCCGCAGGCCACTGAGTGAGGTGGTGGAGACACCGTCCACCGACAGGTACGAACCCTGCGGGCCGCCGAAGACGAGTGAAGTGGCGGCGGGGGCCTGCGCCACGAGACCAAGCCCTCCGTGAAGGCGCAGCGAAGCACCCAGGGTGAAGTGACCGTGACCGTCGGTGGCGAGCCACGACGACTGGTTGACCACCGAGGTCAGCGACGACAACGTAATTTGCTTGCCGTAGAGATCACGGGCGACGAACTGCTGTGAGCTCACAATCTGCCCGTTGTCGATGAGCATCACCCGTTGGGGCGTTGCGTCAATAACGCGGACGTTCGCGGACGACGGAGCCGGTGCGAAGAGCGAGGTGGCGAACGCCGGCGTGGCGTGCGAGACACTCACGGTCGTCACCGCGGTAGGACGGATCGTGTAGCCGTAGCTCCCAAAACCGAAGACGGTCCAGAGGGTGAGGGCGGGCAGGGCAATCATCATGGCCAGACCGGCGAGCTTGGCGCTCTTTTCGCGGTCCTGCGACTGGTGGCGGTAGGCAACGGGGGTCATCATTCCTACTTTCCGGCGCCTACGGCGCTCGGCGTCTTGGTCTTGGCGATGACTTCAAAGCCACCGGGGTCACCTTGGGCGATGTTGAGCAGCGTGACGTAGGTGGTAATCGCCGACGTGATGGGTGCGAGCAAGGTTCCGACCAGCGTGTTGCGGATCCGGTCCATAAGGGTGGCGTCGACGTCGCGCGAAGAAATCCACGACGCCAGGGCGAATTCTGAGAGCCACAGGAAAAATGACACGGCCAGAATCTGCATGTCGGCCGCCGGAGGTGACCAGAGCCCGAAG
>DAIPLC010000082.1:0-6262 GCA_036769405.1 Acidimicrobiales bacterium | reverse complement strand
GGAGCCCCGACTTTCCTCACTCCTTGTTCCCAAGGGTGCGACCACCCAGCCAACTCACTATCCACTCCCCAGTCTGCCACGCCCCACGGCGTTTGACTAGTGGTCAGCCCTCACGATGGTGCGCCGGTAATCTCGTGGAGTGACCGAACGAACCGACACCAACGACACTGTGTTGGAAGTCAGCCAGTTTTACGACAAAGTCACCGAAATTCTCGAGCGCACGTTCCCCAAGAGCGCGCCCGTCACCATTCGAGGCGAAATCGCCAAGGTGTACGAGAAAAGTCACCTCTACCTCGATATTGTCGACGCCGGTTCGGGCAATGACGCTCGCCGTCCCGTGCTTAATGCCCACTGCTGGGTGTCGAAATGGGCCTCACTGAAGCGAGAACTCGACGATCAGGGCATTGTGTTGCGCCCCGGCACGGTTGTTTCGATTACCGGGTACGCCGACCTCTACGCACCCCAGGGCAAAGTGGGCTTCACCGTCGTGAGCATTTCGGTGCAGGACTTGCTGGGCGACATGGCCAAGCGCCGTCAGGAGTTGATCGCGCGACTGACCTCTGAGGGCATCGTCGGCGATGAGGCCATCAATAAGTCTCGATTGCTCAGTATGGTGCCGTTGCGCGTGGGGCTAGTCGCGAGTCCCGGCACCGAAGGCTACGCCGATTTCTCCGGACAGTTACTCTCCTCCGGATTTTCCTTTCACCTCACGCTCATCAAAACACTTGTGCAGGGCGACGACGCGCCACCACAAATCGCGGCCGCGATAGCGGCACTGGACCGCGAGGGCCTCGACGTTATTTGCCTCGTCCGAGGGGGAGGGTCAAAAGGGGACCTCGCCTGCTTCGATGACGAGCGGGTGGCCCGAGCCATTGGTGCCGCCCAGACCCCGATCTGGACTGGGATTGGGCACACGGGCGACGTCTCCATCGCCGACCTCGCGGCCCACACTTTCGCCATCACGCCGACCAAACTGGGTGAAACGCTCGCGACCTTGGTGGCGCAGTACTACGAGCGGACGGTTCGCTTGAACGCGCAACGCATTTCGACCGCGGTGGAAGCACGGGTCGAGCAGGCCACGGAGTTTTTGGCCGAACGACGTCGCACCATGATGTTCGCCGTCCGCGACCGACTGGCGAGTGAGGAGCGGCACGTGCGAGGCATCGCCCAACGACTGACGATGCAGAGCGAGCGCGTACTCACGATGGCCACTGCCACCATAACGACCAAGCGACAACTGCTCGGTGCGTACGATCCGCAACGTCGTCTCGCCCAGGGCTGGGCGGTGGTGACGACGGGGAGCGGGGACGTGGTTCGAAGCGTTGACGACGTCGCTGAAGGTATCTCCCTGACAATCCGCGTCCGTGACGGCCGACTGGGCGCCACGGTGACAACTAGAGAAAGAAGTGACACATGACCACCTCATGGAATGACGCATCGAACGAACTCGACGCGATTGTTAACTCGTTCGATCGAGAAGACGTCTCAGTCGATGAACTCTTTGAGAAGCTCTCCCGGGCAACCGCACTGATTGAGGACTTAGAGACTCGCCTCAAGGCCACCCGTGCGCAGGTCGAGGAGCTCAACCCTCGTCTCAAGGCCCTTGGTGATGACTGAGCGACTCTACTTTCGCCAGTGGCTGTCCGGTCGGGATTACGCCGTTGGTGATGAAGTTGCCAAGGAGATGCGGAACTTTGCCTACGCCATTGGTGACCTCGTCACCCGAGAGGTCGTCTTGGTTGACCCGGCCCACGCGCCGGGCGAGTTGCTGGACTTCCTGGACGCCGACGGCATGCGGCTCGTCGGCATTATTCCCACTCACTACCACGCCGATCACATCGGTGGCGCCTTCTACGGTAACCACGTGGCGGGGATCGTTGAGGTGCTCGCGGGCGACGTCGTGCCGGTCCACGTGCAGGCTCTCGAGGCGCCGCTCATTGAGCGAGCGGTGGGTGTTGGCGTGCCGCCCGTGGTGGTTCACGACTCCGGCGACGTGGTGATGGTGGGCGCAATCGCCATTACGTTGCTGCACACACCCGGACACACCCCTGGTTCGCAGTGCCTCGTGCTCGAGGACCGCCTTCTGACCGGCGATACCTTGTTCCTGCAGGGCTGCGGTTTTACGGGGCGACCCGAATGCGACGGTCACGAGCTCTACCGCTCACTACACGAACGTTTGGCTTCACTGCCTGACTCCCTGGAAGTCTTCGCGGGTCACAAATACGCCCTCGAACGGAGTGCCACACTGGGCGAGGTCCGCGCCACCAACGAGGCCTTCGCCGCGCTCGGGGCCGACGAGTGGGTGCGGCGGTTTGGGCCGTGAACGCACTCGGCCCCCACGACCACGTTCTGATCGTCGGCGGCGGACTCGCCGGTTGGCGTTTTGTCGAGGAGTGCCGCCGCTTGGGTTTTACGGGTCGACTCACCATGGTGAGCGACGAATCGCTTCCTCCCTACGACCGACCACCACTGTCAAAGCAGGTGCTCAGTGGCAAGTGGGATTTTGACCAAATTCTCTTGGCCACGCCCGACCGGCGGGCCGCCGCTGATGTCGATCTCATTCTGAGCGATGCCGCGACGGCGTTCGACGTCGACAGCCTCACAGTCACGCTCGCGAGCGGGCGTGTGGTGCAGGCTGATCGAGTGGTTATTGCGACGGGCACGACAGCGCGTCACCTTCCCTTTGGCGATGGCGTACTGCACTATCTCCGCACCTACAGCGACGTCACGGCCCTGCACGCGGCGCTCGCCCTGCTCCCCGCTGCCCCTCGCGTTGGCGTTATCGGCGGCGGCTTCATTGGTGCCGAGGTGGCCACCGCGTTGCGGGGGGCGGGGGCCGACGTCACAATTCTCGAGGCAGCGAGTGCGCCCTTAGTCACCGTCCTCGGAGAAACAATTGCCGAGTGGCTGCGTGACCTCCCCGACGCGGCTGGGGTTCGCCTCCTGACCAATCAACAGATTCGCGATGTTGTTCGTGACGACGGAGGCGTTCAGGTGGTGCGAGAGGGAGAGACATCACTCGCCTTTGATCTAGTGGTCGCCGGGGTGGGAGCTGTGCCGAGCACCGCGTGGCTCGCGTCATCGGGACTCGACTGTGCCAACGGCGTGGTCGTCGATGCATCGTTACTCGCCTCGCCAGTTATCGGGGCCATCGGTGACGTGGCCCGTTTCACGTGGGAGAGCGTGACCGGCTCGTCGAGCGTTCGCATTGAACACTGGCAAATGGCGAGCGACCACGCGGCCCGTCTGGCGTCGACGTGGTGCACACCGGAAGCGCCGCTGCCGCCGCTGGTGCCGTATTTCTGGTCGGACCAGTACGGCGCCAAAATCCAGGTACTCGGACGCCCGTTCCCGAGCGACGACGTCGTGATGGTTCGTGGC
Organism: Acidimicrobiales bacterium; assembly: GCA_036769405.1. Classification (GTDB taxonomy): domain Bacteria; phylum Actinomycetota; class Acidimicrobiia; order Acidimicrobiales; family RAAP-2; genus RAAP-2. Next base: position 2,881 of record DAIPLC010000082.1, on the reverse strand, counting down.
GAGCCCGGTCAGAGCTGGGTCGCCCTCAGTAGTCGCGATGGCCTCGTAACGGCCATTGTCACGCTGCGCCAACCTCGGGCCCTGATGCGCTCTCGTGAACTCGTGACCACTACGCATCGGCTCGAACAGGCCCTCAGCCTGGCCCCCTGGAACGACTGAATCCAGCATCAGAACTCGATTTCGGCGGTAAGTTGGCGGAATGAACTTTGAACTTTCCGAAGAACTCCAGGGCCTCCAAGCAGTCGTCCGAAAGCTTTCGCAAGACAAAATCAAGCCCCGTGCTCGCGAGATTGACACCACTGGGGAGTACCCCCAGGACATCTTCGATGAGTTCAAAAAGGCCGACCTTCTCGGGCTCTGCATCCCCGAGGAATACGGTGGCTCGGGCGCCGGCATCCTCGGCCTCACGATCGCGATCGAAGAAGTCACCAAGTACTCCAACGTCCTTGGCTTGATGTTGCTCCTCACCCGCCTCCCGACGGGCCCCATCATGATCGCCGGCAGTGACGAGCAGAAGCAGCGCTACCTGCCAGGAATCGCCTCGGGTGAACAGCGGGCTGCCTTTTGTCTCTCGGAGCCCGGCAATGGCTCCGACGTGGCCGGTATGCAGTCACGCGTCGTGCCCGACCCCGAGGTCGAGGGCGGCTACCTCCTGACCGGCACGAAGTGCTGGATCTCGGGTGGCATCCAGGCTGACTGGTTCGTCGTCTTCGCCAAGATGGGCGACCCAGCCAATCGCTCACACCACGAAATCGGCTGCTTCATTGTCGACGGTGACCAAGCAGGCGTGTCACGCCCTCGCGTGGACGCCAAGATGGGTGTGCGAGGCATCGATACCGCCGACATCGTCTTCGACTCGGTGAAGATTGCACCACGCCAAGTCGTGCACGGCGGATTTTCTCTCATCATGCAGTCATTGAACGCCATGCGTCCCGTGGTGGCCGCACGAGGCATTGGCCTGGCCGAGGGGGCGTTGATGTACGCCACTGAGTACGTCAAGGCCCGCCCCGCCTTTACCAAGACCATCGCGGACTTCCAGGGCATCCAGTGGGAAATTGCGAAGGCGGCAACCGAAATTGAGGCCGCGCGCCTCCTGACCTATCGCGCCGCGTGGATGGCCGACCGTGGTCAGTTCACCAAGGAACATGTTCCACTGTTGTCCATGTGCAAGTACTACGCGTCCGAAATGGCCGTAAAGGTGTCGGGGCTCTGCGTGCAGCTACTCGGCGCTGCGGGCTACATGGAAGATCACCCCATGGAGCTGTTCTACCGCGATGCGCGTCAGCTCACCATCGTGGAGGGAACGAGCCAAATTCAGCTCGGCCTCATTAGCAAGGGCGTCATCCACCACGACCTGTGGTGGGACTAGCAGTCGTTAGATATTGACGACGGGGCAGGTAAGCGTCCGGGTGATACCGGGAACCTGCTGAATGGCGCCCACGATGAACTTTCCGAGCTTGTCGACGCTCTCGGCCTCACAACGAACGATGACGTCGTAGGGGCCGGTGACCTCGAAGGCCTCCAAAACGCCAGGGACGGCACGGGTCGCCAAGACGACCTTTTCGCTGGAGCCAATTTCGGACTGAATCAGAATGTACGCCTGGACTGACACGGCACACCTTTCACTCGTGTCTCCCTAGTCTTACAGTTTCCAGACACCCCGTGCGACTCAGCGTGAATAGGGCTTGCCCATGTGCCACAGATGGCAGAAGTCACACCGGTAGGTCTGTAGTTCGGCCCCGTTGATCACCCACGAGACCTGCGCTGATTGCTTCGCCTCGGCCTCGGTGCGGTACCCCTTCTTCGGGGTGCCCTCCTTGGTGAAGTGCGAGGCCACGCGACCAAGTGGGTGGGACGCAACGATGCGACGACGACGGGCTTTCACCCCTCCACGGTACCGGCTGCGGTAATGTCCTAAACGTGACGAACTTGGAAACAACGGTCAACATAACCGAGGTCGAACTGACCGACGAGGGCGATCACGACCGCTTTACCCACATCGTTCTCGAGGGTTTTCAGCCCAAAAAAGGCGACTTTATCCCGACTGGTAATTCGGTGGTGGAGGGGATGATCAACGCCACGCCAGTGCGGGCCCTGTGCGGCAAAGTCTGGGTCCCAAATCTGGACGCTAAGAAGTATCCCCTCTGCCCGACCTGCAAAGAAGTCGCTGAATCCATGGGTTGGGCCCTGCCAAGCTGAACCGGCCGAGTGAGGCGGTGTTGTCACCGATGCACTCATTACTTGGCGTCATCGAGCACCGACGGTGAGGCACCCGATAGCTCGGGTTCCTCAGCGGTGCCTCGTCACCGCACCACGCTCATTGTCGCCCATGACGAACAACGTGCCTCCATCGCGGGGCTTTCGCCCTAAAGTGGCGAGATGCGCGTCCTAGCTCTTCACCACCATCTCGAAGACAGCCCTGGCCTCATCGGTGAGGCCTTTCAGGCGAGAGGTTTTCATGTCGACCTCGTACTCTTTGATGCCACCACGCCGACCCCGTCGCTCGATGGCTACGACCTGCTGCTCATCTTGGGTTCAAAGGAAGCTGTCTACGACGACGCGGTGGAGGCCGCCTGGTTCGGTCGCGAACTAGCGCTCATTGCGGAGGCCGACGCCCGTGACCTGCCCATTTTCGGGATTTGCTTCGGTGCTCAGGCCCTCTGCCGCTTCGGTGGCGGCGTGGTCGAGAAGGGTCCCGACGGTACGGCGGAAATTGGCTGGTACGAGGTGACGCCAACAGAAGGGTCACCCATCGCCGCCGGTCCATGGTTTGAGTTTCACTACGACCGCTGCACACTCCCCGAGACCGCGACCCTCTGGGCGACGAGCCCTCGCGCGGTTCAGGCATTTTCGCTCGGGCGACACGTGGGCGTCCAGTTTC
>DAIPLC010000081.1:0-6483 GCA_036769405.1 Acidimicrobiales bacterium | reverse complement strand
CTAGGCGCTCCCGGACAATTTCCATGTGCAGCAGACCGAGGAAGCCGCAGCGGAAACCAAATCCCAGCGCGTGGGACGACTCGGGCTCGTAGGTGATGGAGGCGTCGTTGAGCTTCAGTTTGTCGAGCGAGTCGCGAAGGTCCCCGAGGTCGTCGCCGTCAATGGGGTAGATACCGCAGTAGACCATGGGCTTGGGGTGGATGTACCCGTCGAGGGGCTCGGGAGCGGGCTTCGAGGCCGTGGTGATGGTCTCACCGGACCGCGCGCCACCCACGTCCTTGATACCGGCGACGATGTAGCCCACTTCACCTGGTCCGAGAGCCTCCACCGGAATCATGTCGGGGGTGCGAATACCAATCTCTTCGATCTCGTGATTCGCCCCGGCCTGCATCATGCGGATCTTCGAGTCGGCGCGCAGCGTGCCGTCCTTGATACGAATCGACGAGATAACCCCGCGGTACTGGTCATAGTGAGAGTCAAAGATCAGGGCGCGCAGCGGATCGTCCGGGTTGCCGCTCGGCGCTGGAATCCGTTCGATGATGGCGCGAAGTAGTTCGGGGACGCCCTCACCGGTCTTGGCCGAAATGGTGAGCACCGATTCTGGTGGTAGGCCCAGCACGCGGTCGAGCTCTTCGCGGCAACGGTCCGGATCGGCCGCCGGCAGGTCAATCTTGTTCAGCACCGGCACGATTTCGAGGTTGTTCTCAATGGCCTGGTAGCAATTGGCCAGGGTCTGGGCCTGAATGCCCTGACTGGCGTCGACCAGCAAAATAGCCCCCTCGCAGGCGGCCAGTGAGCGAGAGACTTCGTAACCGAAGTCCACGTGGCCGGGCGTGTCGATGAGCTGCAGGATGTGGTCTTCGAAGTAGACGCGGACGTTCTGGGCCTTGATGGTGATTCCACGCTCGCGTTCAATATCCATCGAGTCGAGGTACTGGGCGCGCATGAGCCGAGGGTCGACGGCACCGGTGATTTCGAGGATGCGGTCCGACAACGTCGATTTTCCATGGTCGACGTGGGCAATGATGGAGAAATTGCGGATTTTCGTCGTCTCGACGGGGGGAAGTATGGTGGCCACGGTGAGGTTAAGGCTACCCGTCTTTACGGGGTCGAACGACACCTTGGCCACGGGTGTAATTTCCTGCTAGCCTAGAAAAGCCCGTGGAACAGGTTCCGCGAACAACGAACGAGGTTTTTTATGGCAAATATCAAGAGCCAGATTAAGCGCAACAAGCAGAACGAGGTCGACCGCGACCGCAACCGCGCCGTCAAGTCTGAAATGCGTACCCGTACCAAGACCGCCGTCAAGGCCGTCGGTACCGAGAACGAAGAGACCGCCCTGCGCGCCGCAATCAAGCGCATCGACAAGGCCGCCGCCAAGGGTGTCATTCACAAGAACAACGCCGCCAACAAGAAGTCGGGCCTCATGCGCCGCATCAACGCGCTGCGCACCAAGGTTGACGCCTAGTTCGCTGCTTTCTCGAAGTTTCAACAATGGCGCCCGCGAGGGCGCCATTGTTTGTTTAACGACCTCGTTCTACCGTCGGCGCGTCGCGTTCAAGCGAGCGAGCCGGGCCACGAGGACTTCGATAACTGTCAGTTCAGTCGGGTCCTGATCACTCTCGAGGTCCTTGCCGCCGTAGCTAACGCCACCCTTGAGGTCACCGTCGGCCTGCGCGATCATCGCAATCGCGTCGCCGATCCGGTCAATGCCCAGGGCGCGAGCTCGTGACAGGGCCTTGCTAGCTGGTGTCGGCTTCGTGCCCAGGAGCGCGGCGGCACCCTCGGTATCGAGTGACAGCCCTTCCACGCGCGCGGCTTGGAGATAGTCACGCTGGAGCATATTGATGATTTGGAGCCCCGCCCTCCCCCGTGAGTCGAGCATGCGACGAGCCACCCGAATGGCTTGCCCCACGTTGCCGCGGTCGATGGCGTCGGTGAGGTCCCACGCGGGTACGTCGCCAACTTCTCCCAGGTACGGCTCGACGTGCTTCGGCTGAAGCGGTGCGGTGCCGTAGATGTTCTGGAGCGTGCGCGCCAAGGCATCAACACGGGCGATGTCGTCACCCACGTGAGTACCAACGAGCGAGAGGGTCGCGGCATCAGCTTGCAGGCCGTAGTTCGCGAACGTCTCGCGGACGAAGATGGCCTTCGCGTCGCGCCCCGTCCCCAGTCCGACGGCTCGGACCTCTTCGGCTGCTTTGACGATTTTGTTGGTCTTTTGCCCGACGACCGCGAGCAACAAGATGATGTCGGGGGCGGGTTGCTTAATCCACGCAACCAGTTGGTCGACTTCTTCAGCGTTCAGGTGTTGGGCGTCACGCACCACCACCACCCGGCGAGGCACCAAGAATGGTGGCGTATTGAGGGCCTCGAGAATCTGCGGCATCACTGGGGCGTCGCTCAGCGAGCCGGCGTCCTTGGCCGTGAAGTCCTGGAGGGCGAAGGCCGGCTCGAGGTCGCCGAGGGCCTCGTTGATCACATTGTGGAGGGCGTCGTAGACGAGCGTGGGCTCGGTTGCGACCACACAGATGGACGAGTTCATGCGGCCTCCAAAACGCGAGCCAGGGCGTCACGGACCCGCACCGTACCCACGACGTCGTGGACGCGTAGCACGCGGCAACCTCCCACGATGCCGAGTGCCGCCGCGGCCAGCGATGGTTCCCGTCGCTCCAGCACGGGCAGGTCAAACAACACGCCGAGGAAGGTCTTATTCGAAGCCGAGAGGAGGAGCGGCCCCAGTTCGGCGAGGGAGGCCGAATCGCGGAGCAACTGCAGACTTTGTGCGGCGGTCTTACCTAAGTCGAGGCCGGCGTCCACGATGATCTGATCGGCGCCGACGCCAGCGTCGAGGGCCCACTGACGACGCTCCGTGAGGAAATCCACGACCGTCGCGGTGACGTCGTCGTAGTGGGGTGTCGGGTCGGCCACGCGGGGCTTCAGCCGAATGTGCGTCGCCACCACGGAGGCACCCGCCGAGGCCGCAGCGGCGAGGTAACCGGGGTCAGCGAAGCCACTGATGTCATTACCGACTGAGGCGCAAGCGGCGAAACACGCGTCGGCGACGGAGGCGCGCCAGGTGTCGATACTGAGTGGCAGGTCGAACCGCTGTCGCAGCGCGGTGATGGCGGGCACCACGCGGTCGAGCTCCTCTTCTTCACTCACCTCGTCACCGGGGCCGGCCTTGACGCCACCCACGTCGAGGAGATCGGCACCACCGGCCACCAGCTCCTCAGCCCGAGTCAAAAAAGCGTCCAAATCGAACGTGGCGGCCGGCTGAAAGAAGGAATCACGCGTCCGGTTAAGGATTCCCATAACGAGCGCTCGCGAGGTGATGTCGAAGGCGCTCGCACCCAGACGCACCGATTGTCGGCCGACGGGGCGCCACGTGCGCAGTGGGGCGTCGACGGGGTTTGGCACGGCTTCAGCCTACCGGCGGACTCCGACACGACATAGCCGTCTCCGTTAGCCTGTTTGACTACGGTTTGAGTAAGCCCGCTACGGTGGAGGACGGTATGGACGACGAAATCTTCACCCGCATGATGCCCCTGGCTGAGCCCGACCTCAACGACCCCGTGCTTATCTACGCCCTCGAGGGCTGGATCGACGCCGGCATGGGCACGGCGAACGCCATCGCGACGCTCCTCAGCACCGTGCACACCGAGCCACTCGCCACCTTCGACACCGACTACTTCATCGACCAGCGCGCCCGCCGCCCGATGGTGCGCATCGTCGACGGGGTGACGACCGAGCTCACGTGGCCCGAGATCTCCCTTCGCTGGGGCCGCGACCACGACGGCGCCGACATCTTGTTCCTCGTCGGACCGGAGCCCGACTTCCACTGGAGCGACTTTGTCGAGGCCGTCACCGACGCTGCCCTGACCTATAACGTTCGACTGGCCCTCGGCCTCGGTGCCTTCCCCGCGCCAACCCCGCACACCCGGCCCGTTCGTGTCATCGGCACCGCTCCCGAGCAGAGCGCGAATTTGCTCGCCAGCATTGGCACCGTGTCCGGTGAACTCGAGGTACCGGCCGGCATCAACTCGGCACTCGAACTCGGCTTCGCGGACGTCGACATTGACGTCATGACCCTGTGGGCTCGCGTCCCGCACTACGTCGCCTCCATGCCCTACCCTCAAGCGTCCGCAGCCCTCATTGAGGGCGTTGCGCGTATCGCTGGCCTCACTCTCGATTCGAGCTCACTCCGCGTTACTGCGGAAGAGGCACGGGTCCGCGTTGACGACCTGGTGGCCAATAACCCCGATCACGCCACCATGGTCGAACAGCTCGAGCAAGTGGCCGACGAGGATGAGGGGCACTCACTGGGTGAGGATTTGCCCAGTGGCGACGAACTGGCGGCCGAAATGGAACAGTTCCTCCGCGGCGAAGGCGCTTAGCCGACCTCGACGTCGCTCTCAATGCGCAGTCCCAGACCGAGGGCGTAGCCCTCGAGGAAAAGCGCACACTCCCCCTGTCGGGGATGACGGTTGGCCCACTCGTGAAAGGCCGCTGAGTGATCAGCTTCGTGCAGGTGCGCCAACTCGTGGACGAGTACGGCGTCGATTACCCAGTCGGGGCACTGCTGCAGTCGAGTGGACACCCGAATCTCTCGGGTATCGGGCGAGCATGAGGCCCAGCGACGGCGCTGTGAGTTACTCCAGCGCACCGATGACGGCTGCACGCCCTCGAGGTACAGCTCGGCCAGAGTCGCCGCGCGGGCTTCGAGGCCGGCGTCACCGCTATTGACCGAGGGACGTTGGGTCATCAACCGTTCGACCAAGGCGTCAACGAGTGACGCGCGCTCACGGCCCCGCAGTCGAGCGGGAATCTGCACCACGATCCGGTGCCCCGACCAGTGGGCCGTTCCCGTCTTCGTCCGTCGAGCTGAGGCGCGAATTTCCACTTCCGGTCGGTCGAACCGGGGTGGCTCGATCGTTACCGTTGAGGTCGCCGCTGGCGTCGCCCGGAGTCGCGCCATTAGAGGATGATGTTGACCAAACGCGGCGGCACTGCCACCACTCGTGCCGGGGTTGCGCCGGTCAGGGTGGCCACAATGACCTCGTCAGCCAAGGCCGCAGCCGTGGCGTCGGCCTCGGTCACGTCGGGTGCAACCTGCACCCGCGACTTCACCTTGCCGTTGATCTGGACCACCATGGTGACCAGCGAGCGGGCCGTCAGGGCCTCGTCGGCCACCGGCCAGGTCTGCTCGTGAACACTCGGTCCCTCGTGACGCGATTCCCACAGTTCGGCCGTGATGTGCGGCGCCATCGGGGCGAGGAGGCGAAGCAGAAGGTCGAGGCACTCGTCGAGGGTGGCTCGGTGAGCCCCCTCGGTCGAGCGGGCCCACTTGGAGATTGTGTTCAGGAGTTCCATCAACGCCGCGACGGCCGTGTTGTAGCTCCACTTTTCCAGCCCCTCGGTGACCCGAACAATCGTCCGGTGGGTCTCGCGAAGCACCTCGAGGTCAGCCTCAGTCCGTTCGTCGTGGAAGTGGCACTCGTCGTATTGGCAGAGGCGATAAATCCGGTCGAGGAAGCGAGCGCAGCCTTCGATAACGTCCTCGGTCTGCTCGGTCCAGTCCACGTCGTCGGCCGGTGGGCCCACGAAGAGGTGAAAGAGACGCAGACCGTCGGCGCCCACGGTGTCGTAGTACTTCTCGGGAGCAATGAGGTTGCCCTTTGACTTCGACATCTTGGAGCCGTCGAGACGAATCATGCCCTGCGTAAACAGGCGCTTGAAGGGCTCCCGGGGTAGCCCCGGCGCCAGACCAATGTCGACGAGGGCCTTCAGGTAAAAGCGGGCGTAGAGGAGGTGCAAGATGGCGTGTTCGATGCCACCGATGTACTGGTCGACCGGCATCCACTTGGCCACCTGCTCGGGGTCAAAGGCTTTACCTTCGGTGAAGGGGTCGGCGTAGCGGAGGAAGTACCACGAGGAGTCGGTAAAGGTGTCCATGGTGTCGGCTTCGCGGCGGGCCGCTCCCCCACACGTCGGGCACGTCGTGTTTCGGAATCCTTCGTGGGTCGCGAGCGGTGACTGACCCGACTTGTCCATAACGACGTCGTCGGGGGCCACCACGGGCAGTTGGTCGGCGGGCACCGGGACAATACCGCAGCCGTCACAGTAAACCACCGGGATGGGGCAGCCCCAGAAGCGCTGTCGCGAGACCAGCCAGTCCCGGAGGCGATAGTTCACCTTGCGCAGGCCATTGGAGTTGGCTTCGAGGAACTCGGCGGCCTTCTCCTTGGCAGTCGGTACGTCGAGACCGTCCAGAAAACCGGAGTTGATGTGGAGGCCGTCGCCACTGTAGGCCCCGCCCTCGAAGTCCTCGGGGGTAGCGATAGTGCGCACGATCGGCAGACCGTGAACCTGCGCGAAGGCGAAGTCACGCTCATCCTCGGCCGGGACCGCCATGATGGCGCCCGTCCCGTAGGTGCCAAGGACGTAGTCGGCGACGTAGACGGGCACGTGTTGGCCGGTGAA
>DAIPLC010000080.1:0-6486 GCA_036769405.1 Acidimicrobiales bacterium | reverse complement strand
CGCCGCCACTTTTGGCGTCAATTCAGTGAGTGCCTTCATTGTCTCGGACCCGACGTATAACGCGGCCCTGGTGCCGAGCGGTGAGTCCTACGCGCTCTACGTCACGAGTGCCGTTATGCGCGACTTCGAACTCATTGAGTTGGAAGGCGTGGTGGCTCATCTCATGGCGCGGTACCGCCTCGGTGTGTTGCCTCGAGAAGCCGCTTCGGCCGTCTTGTCTCTGTCGCCCACCAAGCGCCAAGCGCTCGCCGGTGTTGGTTTGGCCTACCGAGCTGATGAAGTGGCCGCGGCTGCCATTCGCTACCCGTTGGGTCTGGCCAGTGCGCTGCGCAAGTGTGCTCGCCAAGTGGTATCGGTAGACAGTTTCTTCGCCTCACCAACCTACGACCAGTGGCGTTACATCTTCTTCGACATGCACAGCGACCGACGTGACAATGACGTGTCGGACCTTGACGATGTCGAGCTTCGGGCCATGGCGCTCGAGGAATGGTAAATCACTCTCGCCACTAGTGTGGTGGGCATGACTTCTTCATTTGCCACTACTGGATCCGCCCTCGTCAAGCGAGGACTCGCCGACATGCTGCGCGGCGGCGTCATTATGGACGTCGTTAACCCCGAGCAGGCGCGGATCGCCGAAGACGCGGGTGCCGTCGCCGTAATGGCGCTCGAGCGCGTTCCATCGGACATCCGTCGTGATGGCGGCGTTGCTCGCATGAGTGACCCTCAGATGATTCAGGAAATCCAGGCGACGGTGACCATTCCCGTCATGGCCAAGGCCCGAATCGGCCACTTCGCTGAAGCCAACATCCTCCAGTACCTCGACGTTGACTACATCGACGAGTCCGAAGTGCTCACCCCCGCCGACGAAGAGAACCACATCGACAAGTGGGGCTACACCGTTCCCTTCGTGTGTGGTGCTACCAACCTTGGCGAAGCACTCCGTCGCATTGGCGAGGGTGCGTGCTTGATCCGCTCGAAGGGCGAAGCCGGTACCGGTAACGTCGTCGAAGCCGTTCGTCACCTTCGGACCATCAACGCGCAGATTCGCCGCTTGGCTACTGCCGACAGCGCCGAACTGTTCGCCCTGGCCAAGGACCTGCAGGCCCCGCTGCCCCTCGTTCAAGAAGTTGCCGCGACCGGTAAATTGCCCGTTCCGTTGTTCTGCGCCGGTGGCATCTCGACGCCCGCTGACGCCGTCCTCGTGATGCACCTGGGCGCCGAAGCTGTCTTCGTTGGTTCGGGCATCTTCAAGAGCGACGACCCCGTCCGCATGGCCACAGCCATCGTGGAAGCCGTCACCCACTACCAGGACCCTTCCGTGGTAACCCGCGTGTCGACTGGCCTGGGCGCCGCCATGAAGGGCTTTGAGACCGCTACCCTCGAGGTCCGTCTGGCCGAGCGCGGCTGGTAATGAAGCCGATTGGCGTACTCGCCCTTCAGGGCGACGTTCGCGAACACGTGGCAACGCTGCGCCGTCTCGGCGCTGACGTCCGCGAGGTTCGGCGCCCCACGGATCTGCTCGGCATCGCCGGGTTGGTTATCCCTGGGGGAGAGTCGACCACTATCGCCCACTTGCTCGTATCCTCAGGTCTTCGTGAAGAGCTGGCGACAGCGATGGCCGACGGCCTCCCCGTCTTTGGTACCTGCGCCGGCCTGATTGTCTTGAGCAGCACGATTCACGACGGCCGAGCCGACCAGTGGTCCTTCGGGGCGCTCGACGTCACGGTGCAGCGCAACGGCTACGGGCGCCAGATTGCTTCCTTCGAAGCGCCCGTGTCCGTGGTGGGTGTTGGTGAGGTGCCGGGTGTCTTCATTCGAGCGCCTCGCATTACCGCGTGGGGAGATGTCGAAGTTTTGGCCTCTTACGACCACGGCGATGGCGCCCACCCAGTTCTCGTCCGTCAGGGAACGGCGTGGGGCTGTTCGTTTCACCCCGAGCTGACAACCGATGAACGAGTGCACGAGTTGTTCGTCAATTCGCTCTAACGAGTACGATTAGTTCGCCCTGCGGGGTAGGAGGAACAATGTCAGGTCACTCGAAATGGGCAACAACGAAGCACCGCAAGGGTGCCAAGGACGCTGCTCGCGCCAAGGTATTTGCCAAGCTGATTCGTCAGGTTGAAGTTGCGGCCCGTGAAGGTGGGGGAGACCCAGAGTCCAACGCCAGCCTCCGCACCATGTTCCAGAAGGCCCGCGAAGCCTCAGTACCTCTCGACACCATCGAACGCGCGATCAAGCGCGGTACGGGTGAACTGGAAGGTGTTCGTTACGAGGCCATCTCCTACGAGGGCTACGCCCCCGGTGGCATTGCCATCATCATCGAAACGCTGACCGACAACCGCAACCGCACGAGTGCCGAAATCAAGCATCTCTTGTCGAAGAACGGTGGCGCCATTGCTGAACCGGGTGCGGTTTCGTGGCAGTTTGACCGCAAGGGTATCGTCGAGGTCAAGGGTCCGATTGATGAAGACCAGCTCCTCGAATGGGTACTCGAGGCCGGTGGCGAGAACTTCAGTGCGCAGGGCGACAATTTCGCCGTCGTCACCGACCCCACTGAGGTGGGCATGGTCCGCGACGCTCTCGAAGGGTTTGGTCTCGCCATTGCGAGCGCTGACCTAACGCTGGTTCCGCAGAACCTGATCCCCGTTGAGGTCGAAGCCGACGTGACTAAGGTCCTGCGCCTCATGGACGCAATCGACGATCACGATGACGTGCAGAATGTCTACGCCAATTTCGACATCTCGGACGAACTTCTCGCCAATTTTGAGGGCTAAGGGTGGTTTCCGGCGTAGCGCCGGTGTACTATCGAACATATGTTCGTCTTGGGAATTGACCCCGGTCTCACGCGTTGTGGCTTCGGTCTCGTTGAGGGCAGTTTTGACGGTGTTGAAAGCTTTCGGGCCGTTCGAGCCGGCGTGATCGCCTCTGATCCCTCACTCGACGTTGAAAAGCGCTTGGGTAATTTGGTCAACGAGTTCTCATCGCTTCTCGACGAAATGCGGCCCGATGCCGTGGTGGTTGAGAAGGTCTTTTTCCAGCGCAACGCGAAAACTGCCATACCAGTGGCGCAGGCCAGCGGGGTTGCCGTTGGCATCGCGGCCGCTCGCACGCTTCCCGTTCGTCAATTCACCGCCCAGCAGGTGAAAATGGCCGTCACGGGGTACGGCGCCGCCGACAAACTGCAGGTGCAAACGATGGTGGCCAAATTGTGCGGCCTGAAGGTGATTCCTCAGCCTCCTGACGCCGCTGACGCGCTCGCGCTAGCCATGACGTATTTCATGGTCGAACGCGTTGAGCGTCGGTTTCCGGCGGTGGCGGGATGATTGGCTTCCTTCGCGGCTCGGTTCTTCTAGATCGTTCTTTGAGCGGTGTAGCGTTGTTGCTTGACGTAAACGGTGTTGGCTACGAGATCACGGTCGCTTCGGATCAGGTATTTTCCAGCGGTACGGCACTGGAACTGTTTATTCACACCATTGTTCGTCCGGATGCACTCCTGCTCTATGGTTTTGTCACTCTCGATGATCGTGAGTTCTTCGAGACACTGCTCGGAACACCGGGTGTCGGACCAGCGACCGCGCTGGCTGCGGTGCGAACCATTGGCGCGGAGGCGTTGGCAGCGGCGATCGATGCCGGTGACGTGAAGACGGTGTCCAAGATTCCCGGCGTTGGACCGAAAACTGCCAGTCGCATTGTGCTGGAACTAAAGGGCAAGCTCGTCTTGCAACCGGCCTCTGAAAAGGCGACGACACCGTCTGCCCCTAATGACATCGAGGATGCTCTTCGGTCCTGGGGTTACACGGCACCGGAAATACGAGACGCGCTACGTGATATCACCCTGCCTGATGATGAGGCCGAAGCTCTGCGTCTCGCCCTGACCCTTTTGAGGCGTTCATGAATCGCGTTGACATTGACCTTGAGCGAATTGATGACCGGGTTGTCGTGCCCTTGGCGACGCCCACCGACCATACGTTCGAACTGACGCTGCGACCACCTTCGCTGGATGAATTTGTCGGTCAAAGGGACTTGGTCGGTCACCTCCGGATCGTCCTCGGCGCTGCTCGCTCACGAGGCCAGCACGCCGATCATTTGTTGTTCGCGGGCCCACCGGGTCTGGGTAAAACATCCCTCGCGGCCATTGTGGCCACCGAGATGGGCGCGAACTTGCGCACCACTTCAGGTCCAGTACTCGCCCGACCGGGTGACCTCGTGGCCCTGATGACGGATCTCCAGCCGTCGGACGTGTTGTTTATTGACGAGATTCATCGTCTCCCGAGGGCGGTTGAAGAAGTGCTGTATCCAGCAATGGAGGATCGCCGCCTCGACGTCATGATTGGTCGTGGTCCTTCCGCTCGTTCGATTCGTCTTGATTTACCGGCCTTCACGCTCATCGGCGCCACGACGCGAACGGGTCTCGTCGCGGCACCGTTGCGCGACCGATTCGGCTTTATTGGCCAACTCGATCTCTACGACCACGCCGAATTGACGGATATTGTCGCCCGATCCGCCTCCCTGCTAGGCCTTGCCCTTAGCTCCGACGGCGCGGCCACCATTGCGCGTCGTTCCCGCGGCACACCCCGTATTGCCAATCGACTCCTCCGCCGAGTCCGCGATGTGGCATCCGTGCGAGGTGCGTCGACGGTGGACGGTGAGCTGGCAGCGGCATCACTCAATCTCTTTGGCGTCGACAGATACGGGCTCGACAAGGTAGACCGACGCATTCTTTCGCTGCTGGTCGGCCAGTTTTCGTCAATGCCCGTTGGCCTGACCACCTTGGCCCACGCGGTAGGGGAGGAACCAAGCACCATCGAAGACGCCTACGAGCCATATTTGCTTCGTGAAGGCTTTCTCGTTCGGACCCCTCGTGGTCGAGTGGCGACCACAAAATCGTACGAACATTTGGGTGTGACTCCACCGGAATCCTCGGGTCAATAATGGCGTAATTCCTAAGGGAAGCCCCTGCGAACGGCTAGGGTTTCTAGAGTCCATTGACGGAGGAATCATTCCATGTTGTTTCTAGTTGCAACCACAACCGCCAAGCACGGCATTAATCCCGTGTTCATTCTCCTGTACTTCGCGCTGTTTGGTGCCATGTACTTCTTCTACATCCGTCCTCGCTCGCAGCGTCAAAAGGCGGCCCGTCAGAGCGCGAGCCAAGTCGAAGTGGGCGATCTGGTCCACACCATCGGTGGCCTTATTGGCACCGTCGTCGCCAAGACCGACAGTCAGGTGACGCTCCGCACCGCGTCTGGTGCTGAACTGGATTTCGTCGCCAAGGCCATCGCTCGCCGCGTTGACCCCGTTGTGGCGACGCCGAACGAAGGAGACCAGGGCTAATGGCCGCTACCGTCGGATCGAAGCGAACGCTGCTTACCAGCCTCGTTCTGTCACTCGTTATTGCTTTTGGCTCACTCGGTGCAACCATTGGTCTGAACTGGAGTCCGAAGTTGGGTCTCGACCTCGCTGGCGGTCTTTCAGCCACGTATAAGCCCGCGACGAAGACCACGACGGCCAACATGCAAGAGGTCGTCAACATTCTTAGTGCCCGTGTCAATGGTCTTGGTGTCTCTGGTGCCACCGTCCAGTTGCAGGGCAAGAACGTAGTTGTTTCGGCGCCTGGTGTGAAGGATGCACGCGCAGTGTTGGCCGCCGTCGGTCAAACAGCTCAGCTGCTGTTCCGCCCCGTACTTTGCTCAACAACCACTGGTAAGACACTTAAGCCGGTGGGGACCTTGCCCAGCTGTGGCGCCAAGTATCTCGAGACCCAAGCCAATCTGGCCGTCTTGCCTAATTCAAACAGCCCATCTGGTTTCACGATGAACCAAGGCCTTCTGCCGGACCCAGCCTTCAACGCCATCGCGTCGACGGCCCCTTCAGCCGACGACCCCGCGAAGACCGTTCTGCTTCCCGGTCTCGCAACGTCGCAGCGGTACTTGCTCGGGCCATCCGTGCTGTCCGGAACGGCCGTTGGTAAGGCGTTCGCTTCGCTCGACCAGGCGGGTGCCTGGGTCGTCAATTACACCCTCACTGGTGCGGGTAGTCCCAAGTGGGATCAGGTGACCAAGACTTACTTCCACCAGCAGCTCGCCATTGAGTTGGACGGTGTTGTTCAATCAGCACCTCTGATTTTGCCTGCGTCAACCACCTGGACTAGCTACGGCGGCCAGGGGCAGATTTCTGGTTCCTTCACGCAGGCTTCGGCGAAGCGTCTGGCCATCGCGATGGAGTTCGGTGCTCTTCCCGTTCGCCTCATTCCGCTGACGACCCAGACCGTCTCGCCAACCCTCGGCCACAGCGCTCTCGTGGCTGGTCTCGGTGCCGGTTTGGTCGGTTTGCTGTTGGTGTTGCTCTACACCATCGTCTACTACCGACTGCTGGGTCTCGTGATCTTGCTTGGTCTCGGCGCGACCGCAGCCTTCCTCTGGGCGGTGATTTCGGCCCTAGGTCACACGGCCGTCGCCCCGAGTTTCTCACTGGCGGGCGTCACCG
>DAIPLC010000079.1:0-6512 GCA_036769405.1 Acidimicrobiales bacterium | reverse complement strand
AACGGCACCGCTCCCCGAACCACCCGAGGTTGCCAGCGTGATGACAGTGCCCGCCTGGTTCGTAGCGCCCTTGTTCGCCGTGATCGTGAGCTTGGCTTGCGCCGTGGTGGCGCTGGCGGCTGGCGCAACAGTAGCGCCCACCATCATCGTCACACCGAGGACGGCAGTCAATGTCCGCAACGAATATTGACGAGCATTGCGAGCTACAAGAACGAGGCTCGCCGTTCCCAGCGTCACCAAAATAGAGAATACGACCTTCATGATTTCCCCCCAAAGAGAACTAGCAAAACTGATGAGCTCAACTAGATACTGATCCTTACGTTACCAGCGTGTGACGACTGGGCAACGCGCTATCTCTCGAAATCGTCTCAAGCACCCAACCTATTAACCAAAGAAAAAGCCCGGTGACCACCCACTCCTAGGAGCAAGCGGCCACCGGGCTTTCCGGCGAAACAGTGTTCGCTATGCCTTGCAGTCGGCGGGAACCACCAGCAGGTGAACCAAGGCAGTTACTTCCGTTGAGTTACCCCAGTCATGCGACGAGGTAATCGAGTCCGTTGCACTGGCGTTAATGGAGCCCGTCTTACCGATGATCAATGTGGTTTCGATGAAACCGTAGGTGCCTTCGTTGGCAGTGAAGGGGTCGTTACCGCCCCACACCATCGAACCAGCAGCCGTCGAGTCCGAGACCTGCGTCATGTTGGCGGGGCAGCCCGCGTTAGCAGCAGTGTCGGTGTTCGTCACGTCGAAGGAGACATCACCGTTGGCGTCCGTCGTACCCTGGGCCAGGAAGTTTACGGCGCCCGGCGTCGTGAAGTTCAGGTCAGGACCACCGTGGTGCAGCACGAAGGTGACTGGCGTGTTCGCCAATACCTGACCGTGGTCACCCGTCAAGTGCCAGTGCTCCGTCACCGTTGAGCCAGCGCTCACGTAGCCTTCGAACCAACTGTCCTGGCCATTGAACCACTGTCCGAGGAACCAGTTCACACCATTGATCGAGTCATCGATCAGTGGTGCTGCCAGTCCGGAGACTGAGGTCAGGGCAGCGGTGTCAGGCGTGTCCACCGTTGGTGAAGTAGCTGTTGGCGTTGGGCCCGCTGGAACGACTGGTGCCGTGGCTGACATGCCGTCCACACCACAGCCGGCAGGAACCACAATCAGGTCAGTGTTGTCGGTGATTTGCGTTGCGGCACCAAAGGTGACGTGGTCGCGAGCGTTACCGGCCCAGTAGGGGTTGCCGTTCCAACCCGACGCAGCACCAACAATCAAGATTGTACGAGTCCAAGGGTTCGACCCCTCGTTACCGTTTCCAGGAGCGTTAATGCCGCTGGGGCAGGTGAGGCCAGCAGAACTGTCATTGCTGGTCAGCGTGAAGCTGACATCACCGTTGGCGTCCGTCGTGCCCGACACTGTTGAATCGGGGTTCATACCCGGCGCCGTGAAGCTCACGTCGGGACCACCCTGGTGTACCACCAGCGTGACGGGGGCATTGGCCATGACCGAACCGTTGTAGCCGACCACGTGCCAGGTTTCGACAATTGACGATCCAGCCGTGACGTAGTTTTCGGTCCAGCTGTCACCAGCGTGCCAGCTGCCGCACAGCCACCACTGGCAGCCATTTGCCGAGTCGTCGTTCATGCCAGTACCGGCAACCAGACCCGAGATTGAGGTCGTGTGAGCGACATCAGGGGTGGCTGCAGTTGGAACATTCGTGGGTGCCGCTGGTGGCACGTAGCCAACTGGTGGTACCACGATGAGGTCGGAGAAGTCCGTCGTCTGGTTGATGCTGGGCTTCACGATGACGTCTGAGCCGATAACCAAGACGAAGCGTGTGTAGGGCAGAAGGGCGTTGTACTCCTGGTTGTTGGCAACATCGACTGACGTCAGGTCAGTAGGACGAGTACCACCGGCGGTGTTGGTGTTGACCAGGGTAAAGGTCACGTCACCGTTGGCGTCCGTCGTACCACTGAGGCTGCCAGTCCACGTGCCGTGGAGCGAGCCGTCACCGTGGTCGGTCAACGTCACGGCCTGGTTCGCCAAAGCCTGGCCGAAGGAGCCAGTCACGTGCCACTTCATGGTCACGGTGGCGCCAGCGTTGACGTAGTTGTACAGCAAGCGGTCAGCGTGGTTGAAGTACGCATCGATGAACCAACCATCAGCGTTCTTCGAGTTGTCTAACGTCGAACCCTGAACACCAGTGATCGAAGTCATCACCGCTGAGTCGGGGCTGGCAGCGGTGGGGTTCTCAATCTGTGGTGGGGTGTAACCAGCTGGCTGCACCACAATCAGGTCAAGCAAGTCAGTGGCCTGGTTTGCGCCAGGGCCCTTGCATGCGTCGCCCCAGCCACCGGTTGCGGCGCTGCAGGAAGGTGAGCCAATGGTGTAGACACCGCTGCCCACCTGCAAGACGAAGCGGGTCCAAGATGTCGAGGCCTTCTCGTTCGTCTCGTAGGCCGACGTTGACGTCAGGTCACTTGGACGCTTTGAGCTCAATGCAGCCGTGTTGGTGTTCTTCAACGTGAAGGTGACATTGCCGCTGGCGTCAGTGACGCCAGACAGGCTGCCAGCAGCACCCGCGTTGCATCC
The DNA here is from genome assembly GCA_036769405.1 of Acidimicrobiales bacterium. Taxonomy (GTDB): domain Bacteria; phylum Actinomycetota; class Acidimicrobiia; order Acidimicrobiales; family RAAP-2; genus RAAP-2. Next base: position 3,926 of record DAIPLC010000079.1, on the reverse strand, counting down.
GGCGTTGGCGTTCAATGACGCAGTGGCCCAGTTTGAACCACTTGCACCAGAGCAGTTGATGTTGTCGAACAACGTTACCGCCTGATTAGCCAAAGCCTGACCGTAGGAACCGGTCACGTGCCATGTCATGGCCACGGTGGCACCGGAGTCAATGTAGCCCTGCAGCCAACGGTCACTGGGGTTGAAGTAGTTGTTGATGAACTGCGACTTACCGGCAACACTGTCGTCGAGAAGTGACGACGTGCTTGACGTCAGACCAGTCAACGACACCAGGGCGGCCTTGACCGGCGAGGTGTAGGTGGGGCTGTTGGGGCAGGCGCCAGCGCAATACAGGAAATTTGTCGACGCAGTCGCGACAGCGAATCCGGCACTCGCGGCCTTGGTGGCGGTCACGGTGCACGTACCAGCAGCGGTGGCGACAACCGCACCGCTCTTGATTGCACAGTTTGCACCCGAAACGGCGAAGGTGACCTTACCGGTACCTGAACCGCCCGTCGTGCCCAGGGTGAACTTGGTGCCCACGGGGCCACCCACCAACTGGTTCGAAATTGAGAACGCGGCCTGAGGGGCGCCCACGAAGCTAAAAGTCACCTTCGTCGAGTGAACGACCTTGTAGGAGGCATCGGCAGCCTTGGTAGCGATCACGCCACATCCACCGGCGACGGTGGCACTCAGCACACCAGCCGAGGTGATGGCGCAACCCTTGCCCGAAACGGCGAACGAGACAGCACCGGTGCCTGAGCCACCTGACGTGGTCACATGGATTACGGTTCCGTCAACGCCAGACAGGCTCTGGTTCGTAATGGTGAGAGCGGCCTGCGCGAGTGGCGCAGCCTTCGTCATCGCGCCGGCGGTTGGAGCAAATCCAACTGCTGCCATGAGTGACGAGCTCAGTGTCAGTGTTGCTACGGAAGCAACAAGTTTGCGGAAATTCATTTTCCCCCCCGGGTTAGTTGTGTACAGCAACTCATATCTTTACTACAGCCCCCTTCCAATTGCAAAAACCTCGCAACAAATTTTTAGCCAGCGACGAACGACGTCTCGGAATGGTGGCGCTCGCACCATGGTTAAATAGAGAAGTTCGGCGACTTGCGGTCGTGAGTCAAGGCCGGCGAAGGGAATGCCGTGAAATTTCTACGATTTGGTGCCGCGCTAGGCATCATGGCGTCATCGAGCCTCCTCGCCCCTAGCCTCGCGAGCGCCAGCGCTACGTACGCGCAGCCCGACAAAGCAGTTCTCACATCGATAACTGGGCTTGACTCATCAATGTCATTGATAGATAACACGCCTAGCGGTTCGGGCTGGATTAACGCCTTTTATTCCCCGACGGATCGCTGGATGGTTGGCTATGTCGATGCTGGTGCCCCACTGTCTTTGACGTGGCACGTGACGTCTGCCAATGGGCAACCCCTGAGTGGCAAAACCGTAACCCTTGGGAGCAACCTCAACTACTCCAACGCCCACGGCACCACATGGTCGGCCGCAAGCCTGAATACCAACCCCAACGGTGGCCTCACCCAAACAACTGACGCCAACGGTAATGTCACCTTCTCGTTCTCGAATACCAACACTGGGGTGACGGGCCGACCCGCCTCCCTAACGTCGGCCACAGCTGCCGAACAGCAGGAAGCGAGTTCACTGTGGACCCGTCTGTATCTGACCGTTGGATCAGACATCATTACGGCTAATCCCAATGCCACGGTCAACCAGGCCACCGACCTGATTGACCTCATCGTGGTGGCACCCACTCCGGCGAGTGGAACCGCCACGGCGAAGACGACTGTGAGCATGAAGTCCTTTACGTATGGCGGCGCCCCGGTGACGGCCACTGCGACTGTAAAGGGCGCGGCATCGGGCACCGTGAGTTTTAGCGCTTCGGGCATCTCGTTGGGCACACGGCCGGTCGTGAACGGTGTTGCCACCTGCAGCATTACCCCGACCTCCCTCGACGCTGGGTCCTACTCGCTCAGTGCCAGCTTTAGTGGTAACACGGTGTACGCCGCCACCACGGCAATGACCGCCTTTACCGTCGCGCCCGCCAAGACCACTCTCTCAATGGCCCTGCCCGTGACGTCAGTCAGCCTGTCGGCCCTTAGTACGTTCTCGGACGTTCTCTCGCTGTCGTCTGCAGTGGGACTAACACCACCAGGCACCATCTCGCTCAGTTTGGACGGGCAGGTACTCACTTCCAACGCACTGTCCTACCAATTCTCTTCTCTCGACCCCAGCGTGATCAGCGTGGGCAAACACGTATTACTCGCCACGTACCCTGGCTCCGTGAACTTCAAGGCCTCCTCCGTAAGTCGCACATTTTCGGTAACGGCAGCCACCACACCGGTCTCAACCGGACCGACGAACTACGACGTTTCTCACGGCACTCTCCTGTGGTCAGAGACATTCAACGGGGCAAGCGGCACCGGTCTTGATCCGACCATTTGGACGCCCGAAGTCGGGCAGTACACAGGCGTCGCGCCGGGTCTCGCAAACTGGAACTACGGCACCGGCGAGATTCAGACCAACACGGCTGCTCCAGCCAACGTCAGCTACGACGGTCTCGGCAATCTGGCTATTACGGCCATCTGCACGGCTAGCAACCAATACTGCGGCACGTGGACGAGCGCGCGCATTTCAACCGCCGGCAAGGTGAACTTCCTCTACGGTCAAATTGAGGCTCGCATTAAGTTGCCCTCAGGTAGTTACAACTGGCCGGCCTTTTGGATGCTGGGCAAAAACTTCTTTCCTAATGGCAACTGGCCGAACTCCGGCGAGATTGACATTATGGAGGGGCTGAACCACAACAGTGTGGACCAGTCAACCCTGCACGGCAACTACCCCAACGGCGGAGACTGGAATGGTGGCGGTGGCGTCACTATCGTCGCCCCGCTGAAGAGCCAAGGCAACGGCACATGGGACAACGCGTACCACAACTTTGGCGTTCTCTGGACGCCCACATCATTGGCCTTCATGCTCGATGGTCTGGTGTACGGCACCGACACCTATAACGCCGCTACCGACACGATTACCCAGACCGTTGGCACTCAGACGAGCACATTCTCGATTGGCGGACCGGTGTGGCCCTTCACACAGCCGTTCTTTCTCATCCTGCAAGATGCCATTCCCGCCGGCACTACGGCGCCCGGTGGATCGAAGGGTCTGATGTCAGTGAACTGGATTCACTATTACAGCTATAACGGATACGGCCAGATTAGTTAGCCGTTCGCAGGACAGTGTGAGTGATACCACGCTTGCAACTGCTGCTGCGCTGGACGCCACTGATTCAGCACCGTCTGGGTCTGTGCCCGCTGCTCGGCCGACTGCTTCACCGTTTGAATCCACCTTGACACCAGTGCCAAAAGTTCCTGCCCCGCCGCTTTTGTGGTCGCCACCGCTTGGAACATCGTTGGTGGCACCGGCGAAACAAGCGCCATTATCCGATTGGACTCCTCCAGCGACTGTCGAACCTGCACGAGCGATGAATGGTGCGTCTGGTTAAAGGTATTCACATCGCTAATAGCGGCACACAAGGACTTTGATTGGGGCGTAGAGGTGGAGTTCGTGGAGAGCAGCGGGAGACCAATGGCCACCAAGGCAGCCACCACGCCAACGAGGAGCACCGAAAGAACCGGAAGCGAAACACCACGGGTTCGACGCCACTGCCGCACGGTTCTCTCAAGGCCAACAGCCAAGAGAATGCCGGCAAGAATTGAAGCAACGATGTTCAGCAATGACATGCCCTAAGTGTAGGCAGCCACTGCCTGCGGCACATTCTGTCTGATACATAGAGACCTGTGTCACCCATTGGCCGGCGCCGGAGTTGGTGAGTATTCTGCTCCCTATGACAACTTCTATCGATGCCGACTTTTTGGCCCTTCCCCTCGACGCTGTCTCGCAGGCCGCGATTGACACGGGGCTCTCACTCGGTGCCT
>DAIPLC010000181.1:0-1607 GCA_036769405.1 Acidimicrobiales bacterium | reverse complement strand
GCATAGGTGAGGCCGCCGAAGCCGCGCCACCAGAAGTCGGTGTCGGGAACGGGCGGCGTACCGATGTGGACGCTCGTTGACACCATTAACAAGGTGGCCACGGTGCCCAGCGCCGTCCACCACCAGTAGTGGCGGTGTGACGACGTAAAACGGGGAATGCGAGATTTCCTCGTGACGAGTTGCGGTTGGATTCCGTTGGTCATGGCGTAGGAGCAAATCTACTCGGCGCTGTTTTTGTTCCTCCTCAGGTAAAGTTGCCAGATGTTCCGTGAGGCTGTGGCGGATCCGTTGACGCGCGAATGGAAGCACCAATGACCAATGAATCCAGTGAGCCGGTGCAGCGCCACCCCCTCTGGTCCTCGGTCGCCACGCCCCTCGCTCTCTACGTTGCCACGCGGGGTGTCATGCTGCTGCTCCTCGGTTCAGTAGCCCGGGCTCGCAACTACAACGTCGGCCACTACCTACGCGGCTGGGACGGCAAGTGGTACCTATTGATTGCGCGAACTGGCTACGCCTCGCACATTCCCCACGGTTCGGGTAATCCCGCTCAGTGCGACCTGGGCTTTTTCCCGCTCCTGCCCTTGCTCATTCGAGGTACGCATGCGGTCACCCATCTGGGCTGGTTGACCTGCGGCGAACTTGTCGTCACGCTGGCCGGTGCGGCCGGGTCGGTGGTCCTGTGGCAGTTCCTCCGCGATCACGTTGACGCCCAGGCCTCGTCGCGTGGTCTCGCCCTGGTGCTCTTTTCTCCGGCCGCCGTGGTGTTGTCCATGGTCTACTCGGAAAGCCTCTTCCTACTCTTGGTGTCGCTCACGCTGTTGTCCTTGCAGCGACGTTGGTGGCTCCTGGCCGCCCTCAGTGCGGCGGCGACGTCGGCACTGGATCCCGTTGGTATGGCAATCGTGGCCCCCTGTGTCTGGGCGGCCTACAGCGCCATTCGACAGCGGGGAGAGTGGCGAGCTCTGGTCGCACCACTCCTCGCACCAGTGGGGTTACTGTGGTTTTTCATCTATCTCTGGCGTCACACCGGTTCATTTTTTGAGTGGTTCCACGCGCAACGGGCGGGGTGGCAGAGTGGCCCGTTGGGTACCGGCATTTTCTATAACGCCGCCAAATTTGCGACGCACTTCTTCCACGACCAGAACCCCGCCGCGAAGTCCCTAGCCTGCTTCGTGGCACTAGGTCTCGTGTGGTGGGTGGCGCGTCACGGTCACGCCCCCGTCGCTCTGGTCTACGCCCTCGCCGTGTTGGCCTGTGGGGCGCTGTCGCCGATTATCGGCATCTCACCGCGCCTATTGCTGCGAGCGTTTCCGTTACTGGCGATTGCCGGCGCCACCCTTCCTCAACCCCGCTACAACGTGCTGATGGCGGGTTCACTGCTTTCGATGACGTGTCTCGCCATTATGTCGACCAGCGCACACTGGACGCCGTAGTGAGTCGCTCGATCTCACACGTCCTCCGCTTCACCCCCGACGACAGTCTGAGGTCCCGCGGCGATGGCTGGCTTGGGTCGTGGGTGGGTCTCCTCTCGATGACCGCTTCGGTCGTCATTGCCGCCATCAACGACTGGGGCTGGTTGGTGGGGCGACGTGAAGTGGACTTTGCTG
>DAIPLC010000078.1:0-6622 GCA_036769405.1 Acidimicrobiales bacterium | reverse complement strand
CCCGCGGTCTCGTGCAGTGAGAGCAGCGGTGTGAGCGTCGCGAGCGTGGTCGCGGCCACCACCCACCGGCGGAAAGTAGACAACATGAAAGGGATTCTCCTTAGTCACATTCACCCTAGTCAAGAGTTGACTACGGTTTGTCACAGCGGTCATGCTCCGGTCGCTCGAAGGGAGAGAGTTCATGCTGTTTCGCACCCTGATCGCCACGACGGTCGTGAGCCTCACCTTCGCCATCCTGCCTGTCGCCCCGGTCAGTGCCGCACCCTCAACCACGCCGATCAACGACCAACTCGGCCCAACACTCTTTCGGGCCCTCGCGACGTCGAACGTCACGCTCGCGCAGTCGCTCTTCTACCCCGAAGCGGCCTACGTCGCACTCAAAACGGGCCGCCTACCGGCACCGGCGAGTGACTACGCCAACCGCCTGCAAGCCTTCTTCAACCTCGATATCGCCGCCTACCACCAACTGCTCGCGAGCGGTGGCCCCGCTCACTACCTGCGCACCGTGGTCGATCCCAGCCTGGCTACGTGGATTGCCCCTGGGGTATGTGAAAACGGGAGTGGGTATTGGCACGAACCCCCGATTCGTCTCGTCTATCGTCAGGCGGGCCTCGTCAAGTCGTTCGCCGTCGACTCTCTTATTACGTGGCAAAACCGCTGGTACGTGATACACCTCGGCCCTAATCCGCGCCCGTCAAATGTCGGTACGGTCGACCTCCCCCTACGCGGCCCCGGTCGCCCCGGCCCCGCGGGTGGTTGCTAAGTCAGGGGAGAATGGCGCCTGACGCCCCGATGAGCGCCGCCGATGAGCCGAAGTCTTGGTGCGAAAGGGCGTTGACAAAGGGCCACAGGGCGTGACTCGCATCGGGTACCACGAGTCCGTTCGGCTGAAAGCGGGCGGCGGCGATGTCCCCACGAAGGAATCTGCCGGAGCTCGACAGTGTCACGTGGACAACGCCGGTCAGGGACAGGTTGCCGTAGGTCGAGAAGGACTCGTAGTTCGTAAAGTCACCCATCGAATAGACGATGAGGTGTTTCTTGTACCACTCCATCCCGCGCCAGACGTGCGGACCACTGCCCAGGACCAACGACGCACCGAGGTCGATTGCGGTGTGGGCGAAGGCGTAGGGATTGCCCCGATTTTCACCGAAGTAGTACTCGCTCTGCCGCGTGACGTGATCAGCCGCTGACCCTTCCGCCCCCGTGTGCATATAGACCACGACGAGGCGGGCGTGCGCCTTGGCCCGCTTCATCAATGCCGCGAACTGACCCGCGTCCAACATATTGTTCGTCAGGTAGTACGGCGCAACGTCAACGAATGCCACCGTGATGCCGTGAGACGTCACGTAGCCGATCTGTGTCGGCAATCCGGCCTGCACAATCCCAGCGTCGTGCAGGGCGGCCGATGTCTGCGCCACTCCCGTTGCACCGAAGTCGTACGAGTGGTTGTTCGCACTATTCACAATGGTGAAGCCCGCTACTCGGTAGAGCTGCGCGTAACTCGGCGGCACTCGAAAGGCGTAACACGACGTCGATTGAGCGCCGCACTTGGACGCCGTTCCGGTCGTCATCGTTCCCTCGAGATTCGCGAAGGAAATGTCGGCGTGCAGCAGCGGGCGCACCGGAGCAAATTCAGCGGACGGGACCGCGGGCAACAGTGGTGTGTCGCCGAGGTCGGTGTCGCCGACCGCGGCAAAGGTAAGCGCGACGGGACTCGTGGTCGTCGTCGTGGGTGGCACCGCTATCGGCGCCACGGTCGTCGTCGCAACACTGCCGAGTCCCGACTGGGTGGCACTTGGTCGATTCACGAAGAGCGCTGTAGCACCCGCCACGACGAGTACGAGTACCACCGCGAGGACCGCCGCCCGCCGGCGTGGCGCGCGTGGCGCGCGTGGCGCCGCGTGGCGACCTACCACGGTGCGGCCTCACCGCTGTGCCGTGTCGCGAAGACAGCGAAAAAATCCTTCGTACTGGAGTACAGGAATCGACCAGGAATCTGGTTAGGGTTCGCCACGTGCAAGACGGGGCCCGCGGCATTGCGACCGGTGTAGGAAACGAAAATGGGCCACTCCGGATTGATGTCCAACTGCATGGCCGACACTGCGTGCAGACGGACCATGATGGCGGCCAGGGAAGCCGAGGTCTGTAACGGTGCGGCCGCGTAGATCAGATTGCCGTGGCGGTCGATACCGATGGCCGAACGCCAGACTGCCGGTACACCACCAAGCGTGATGCCCCATCGCGCATTGTCCTGACTCAGCGCGGTGGGATGGCCTCCCGCCACCAGCAAGGTGAGGTTCTGACGGGCCATTTCGACGGTTGGTCCTGGGTGAGGTCCGCCCGTCCAGGTCACAATCGACAGCCGACCATCGGTCGTGCGAAGAAGTGTGGCCTCACCCTTGACCATCGGGAAGTACAGCGTGCCGTGGGTGTAAAAACCTGCGGGGTTATCCGCTTCGTAAAAGCCGGAGTTGAAGGTCGCGACTAGTCTAGGTAGTCCGGTGCTCGGCACCGCTTCAGGCCCTCGTACCAATGCAGTCGGACCGGGTCCTTTGTACCCCGGGTACAAACCAACGTCGACTGAACTCCAGCGCATCCACGCGGCGTAGGCCACTACCGAGGCGGGCTGGCCGGTGGGGTGAAACGACGTCGTATACACCGGTCGGGCGGCGTCCCACGCATCGACTGGCGCCCAGGTTAAACATCCTGTCGGCGTGCAGGATCGGTCGGGGCTGGAGAGAACCACGCTGTGGTGACGAATGGTCGTCACTGGTGTAGGTCGGGGCAGCGACGTTGTTGTTCGACCCGTGGCCCTCGACGACGTAGTGGTCGGAAACACGATCCACGCCACCACGACGACGACAATGCCAGCCAGCACCGCGAGCGGCCACCGTCGTGGCGAAGGAGCGGCGTGGCGCCCACGTGTGCGTGCCATCCGAGTTAGTCGCAGCAACTATCGCGCCAGCCACACCCTGCGCACTTGAAGTGGGCGTGCTCGGCGTGAAGCGCTCCCCCACAATGGGGGCACTCGTGAAAAATACCGAAGCGATTCTGGCATTCGGTCAAGGGCGCAGTAGGTGGTGTCACGGCATCCATGGGAACATCTTTGCATTCAATGCTGGCTACTCCGTGGATAGGTTGGCGTGGCAGTCGCCGGACCAATCACCACTAATGTGGCACTCAATCGAAAGGAAACCTATGCCTGGTACCACGCAACTCCTCACCCTTCGAGACGGTCGAGAACTCGAAATCTTGACCATGGGTGACCCCGCGGGCAAAACCGTAGTGTTCCAGCACGGAACACCCGGTTCGATTTACATGCTGGCCGGTCACGCCGCCGCCATGCTCGACCATGGCTTCTTCTGTATTTTGACCTCCCGCGCTGGCTACGGCCTCTCGTCGCGCAACGAAGGACGTCACGTCGCCAGCGTGGTCAGCGACATCACCGAGGTCCTCGACCAGCTTGGTCGCACGGACTACGTCACGATTGGTTGGTCGGGTGGCGGTCCCCACGCGTTGGCCTGTGCCGCCCTCGACGCCGATCGGTGCCGTGGCGCAATCTCGGTGGCCGGCGTGGCCCCCGTCGGCGAGGGCTTCGATTGGACCGACGGCATGAGCGAGGAGAACAAGCGCGAGTTCGCCGAATTCCTCGCTGGTGGCGAGGCGTTTGAGAAGTCAATCATCGAGGGCTACGAGCAACTCGTCGGGACCACGCCCGAGAACTGCCTCGAGGTCTGGGGGCCGTGGCTCTCCGAGGTGGATGCGGCGTCACTCTCAACGCCAGAGAAGATCGAGGACTTTGCGCGCGGTACCTCGCACGCCTTCATCAAGGGCTATTGGGGCTACTACGACGACAATGTAGGCACCTTCGGCGACTGGGGATTTGACCCGGCGTCCATTACGGTCCCCGTGGGTGTCTGGTACGGCGACAACGACCTCATGGTTCCCGTGCAGCACGGGAACCAACTGGTGGCAGTCATCCCAACGGCGGTGCCGCACCACTACCCCGCCGAAGGCCACCTCTCCATTTTCTCGGAGTTCCGAGGCGAAATCGCCGACGAGATTGCCGCGTTTCACGGCCTCGCCTAACCGCGCCTAAAACGTCGAGGCGTCAATCACGAAACGGTACTTGACGTCACTCGCCACCGTCCGTTCGTAGGCGTCGTTGATGCCGGCGGCCTCAATAATCTCGACCTGGCTCACGATGCCGTGCTCGGCCGCGAAGTCCATCATCTCCTGCAACTCCACCATGCCGCCAATGGCCGACCCCGTAATGTGACGGCGGCCAATAATCAACTGCGTGGGATCGAAAGTGAATGGTCGACCCGAGATGCCGACGAAGCAGAACACTCCGTCAATGGTGAGGGCCGCGAGGTAGGGGTTGATGTCCAAGTCAGCCGACGAGGCGTTAATAATGAGGTCAAAGTTTCCACCGCTCTGGGCGACGGCGTCGGCGGCGTGGGTAACGACGACCTCGTCAGCCCCTAGGGCGCGGGCGTCAGCTTCCTTCGACGCCGAGTGCGTGAAGACGGTGACGTGGGCGCCCATGGCGTGCGCAAACTGGACGCCCATGTGGCCGAGACCGCCCAAGCCAATGATGCCCACCCGCGTACCGGGGCCGGCGCCGAAGTGCTTCAGTGGAGAGTAGAGGGTGATACCCGCGCACAGCAATGGTGCGGTACCGGCCAAATCGCAGTCCTCACTCACGGTAACGGCGTAATCCTGGTCGATCACGAAGGCGTTTGAGTACCCACCGAAGAGAGGCCCGCCCTGTGCATCGAGGCCGTTGTACGTCGGCGTCATGCCCGCACTGCAGTACTGCTGGAGACCGCGAAGGCAGTAGTCACAGGTGCGACAGGAATCAACGAAGACGCCCACGCCAATGCGCTGACCCGGAGCGAACTTCGTGACCTCGGGGCCCACCTGCGTGACGACGCCAATGATTTCGTGGCCCGGCACCATGGGGAACGTGGAGGGACCCCACTCCTCTCGTACCTGGTGAATGTCGGAGTGGCAGATACCTGAAAAGAGAATGTCGAAGGCTACGTCGCGCGGACCTACGTCACGACGCGAAAATTCAAAGGGGTCGAGGGGCGCGCTGGCCTCGTGGGCGACGTAACCGCGAACTGACATGATGCTCCTTGGACGAGTGGTCAGGCCAACGTTAGCGGTCACCACCCCAGCGCTCAGCCCTAGGCCAGCTGCGCACCAACCCACCGCTCGACGGCAGCCCGCAGGGCCGGCAGTGGCACGGGACCAGTGGTCAGCACGACATCGTGAAAGGCCCGGACGTCAAAACGGTCACCCAACGCCTCGGTGGCATAGCGGCGACACGACTCAATCTCGAGGCGACCCACCATGTACGAGAGGGCCTGGCCGGGCATCGCGATGTAGCGGTCCACTTCAGCGATAATTTCGACGAGGGGCATCGGCACGTTAGCCACCATGAAATCGATGGCCTGCTGGCGCGACCACCCCAGTCCGTGCAGTCCCGTGTCCACCACGAGGCGAGCGGCGCGCCACGCGTCAGTACTCAGCATGCCCAGTCGGGCCACGTCGTCGCTGTAGAGGCCCATCTCGTCGGCGAGCCGTTCGGCGTAAAGGCCCCAGCCTTCGGCGTTGGCCACGTCCATAAAGAGAGAGTGGGCTAAGTGGTTCCCCTCCACCTCTTGAATGATGGTGAGCTGAAAGTGGTGACCCGGTACCGCTTCGTGATAGGCGATGGCCTCGGCAAGGTGACGGAATCGCTCTTCGGGCTTCGTGGTGTTGAGGAAGTACGTACCTACGCGTGAGCCGTCAAAGGCGCCGGGCTGGTAGTACGCAGGAGCCGAGCCCGCGGCCAGGGCGAGGGGAACTTCTTCGATAGCGCACGGGGTGGAAGGAATGAGTCCGAACCACTTCGGTGCCTCCGCTTCGGCCCGTCGCACGACCTCGGTGGCCTTAGCCACCATCTCTTGTTCATTTTCGTAGCGAAGGGCCGGATCATTACGGAGGCGATCGTGGACGGCCGCGACATCGGTGAGTCCCCAGAGCCGTTCGCCAATGGTCACGTAGTCCTGGTTGAGTTGCTCAATGATGGCCAGTCCCGTGGCGTGCAGATCTTCCGGACTCCGCGTCGTGGATGTCGAGACGCGCACCATGGTCTCGTAGAGCCGATCGCCATCGGGCAGCCAGTGCAGTCCGGGGTGCTCGTCATCGCGACCGTGCTCCAGGATCTCGCTCGTCAGCAGGTGACGGTACTGACGCAGCGCGTCGGTCACCGGACCATCGAGCAACGTGTCCACGGAGGCGTTGAAGGCTTCGTCGCCCTCGACTCGACGTCGGAGGCCGACCAGCGCGGGGTCGTCGAGCACTCGATCGACGAGCGTAACGGTGTTGTCAACACCACGACGAGTCGGCGTGCGACCAGCGGCGACACCTTCGCGGTGACGCTCCCCCGCCTGCGCCAGGAAGCCGGGGAACAGCGTCAGGCGTTCGAGGTACTGCGCCTGGCGCGCCGGGGTGTCGAGGGGCAACTGCGGAAGGATCGTCACCATGCCCGACAGTGGTGAGTTGAAGAAGTCGGTGATGGTGAAATCAAGTTGTCGCACTTCCAGTTGGGCGGCGATGGCGTCGGCCGAAT
>DAIPLC010000180.1:0-1631 GCA_036769405.1 Acidimicrobiales bacterium | reverse complement strand
CAACCTGTGATCCTTCGGCGAGCAGCGCGGGGCACGCACCAAGGCGCATCGTGCCACCCAGGTCCGTGACATCCATCTGCTCTTCCATCAGCGCAATAACCGGTGCTGCCGTTGTTAGCGAAAACTCAGTGGAGTGGGCGTCAGCGAGGCCCATCTGGTGGCGAGCGAACTCAATCACCATGACCTGCATACCGAGGCATATACCGAGCAGAGGAATATTCTGCTCGCGAGCAATTCGCGCCGCGGCAATCATTCCCTCAACGCCCCGTTCACCGAAGCCGCCAGGAATCACGATGCCGTCGAGTTGACGAATCCGCTGTGAGTCAATCTCAGAGGGGACTCGCTCGGCCTCGAGCCATTCGAGCTGGGTCTTGGCGTTAATGGCAAAGCCGGCGTGACGGATGGATTCGGCCACGGAAAGGTAGGCGTCGGGCATTGTCACGTATTTGCCGATAATGCCGATGCGAAGCGTGCGCGTCGTGTTGTGCACTCGACGAACCACGTCTTGCCACTTGGAGAGGTCGATGGGGCGCTCAGTCTGGTCAATACCGAGCGTTTCGCAGACGATGCGGTCGAGACCTTCCTCGTGCATGTTGATCGGAATGTCGTAGATGCTTGGCGCGTCGACTGCCGAGATGACCGCGCCGTTAGGCACGTCACACATAAGGGCAATCTTGCGCTTGAGACCGTCAGAGATGGGATTGTCGCTGCGACACACGATGACGTCGGGTTGAATACCGTACGAACGAAGTTCCGTCACCGAGTGCTGCGTGGGCTTCGTCTTCTGCTCTCCCGACGGCGCAAGGTACGGCACGAGGGTCAGGTGGACGTAGCAGACATTGTTGCGACCGGCGTCGCGGCGGAATTGGCGAATGGCCTCAATGAAGGGGATGATTTCCATGTCACCAACGGTGCCACCGATCTCCACAATTGCCACGTCTGCGCCGAGGGTACCCAGACGGCGGATGCGTTCTTTGATTTCGTCGGTGATGTGAGGAATAACCTGAACGGTTTTGCCGAGGTAGTCACCGCGACGCTCCTTGGCGATCACCTTGGAGTAAATCGAGCCGGTGGTGGTGTTCGACATGCGCGAAAGCGATTCGTCAATGAAGCGCTCGTAGTGACCGAGGTCGAGGTCGGTCTCGCCGCCGTCATCAGTGACGTAGACCTCGCCGTGCTCACCAGGATTCATAGTGCCGGGGTCGACGTTGAGGTACGGGTCCAGTTTGCACATGGTGACCTTAAGTCCGCGGGACTTAAGTAGTCGACCGAGCGACGAAGCGGTGAGGCCCTTACCGAGTGAACTCGACACGCCTCCGGTGACAAAAACGAACTTTGTCATGGCATATCAGAAGTCCTCACGGACTTACAGCGTACTCGCTAGAGCAGCGTCGTGGGTGACTCCACTCCATCGAGGAGCCGTCGAGCCAGCGCGAGCGATTCAGGACTCGTTGCTTCGCCAGTCAGCATGCGCGCAATCTCGCGAATCCGCTCCTCGCCTTCGACTCGGCGCACCGTGGTGATTGTGCGAGCACCCACGATGTTCTTTTCGATGACGAAATGGTCGTGCGCGCGGGCGGCGACTGAGGCCAAGTGCGTTACCGCGATGACCTGTTGACGCTCCCCCACCT
>DAIPLC010000077.1:0-6844 GCA_036769405.1 Acidimicrobiales bacterium | reverse complement strand
GGCGCCCGCGTAGGAGTCGGACATGACGCAGTCGGCGCGGAGATCGACCGGTGGCCGGTCGACAAACACGATTGGCGTTCCCGCCTGCTGCTCGATTTCGAGATACTTATGGTCCTGGCTCGCCGGTGCGATAACGATGCCGTCAACGCGGTGTCGAATCATCGTCCCGACGAGTTGTGGCTCCCGGCTGGGTTCCTCGTCAAAGCTGCCACCGAGGACGGTGAAGCCCTCTTGCATCGCTGCTTCTTCAATCGCGCGATAGATGACCGCAGAAAAGGGGTTCGAAAGGTCCTCGAGCAACACCGCGATTTGCGACGATCGTCGATCGCTGCGACGAAGTGCGCTGGCCCCGAAATTGGGCTGGTACCGGAGCTCGCTGGCGGCGGCGAGGACGCGCTCGACCATGTCCGCATTGACGGTGGACTCCTCATTGATAACCCGTGACACCGTTTTGAGGCTCACCCCAGCCAGCGCCGCTACGTCTTTCATGGTGGCGCGAGACGATGATGTGAGGGGTGTGGGCATGGCGTTCAGTTCTGTCGAAAGTTAGTCACTTTCCATGGTAGATGGGATAACGTTGTCTCGCAACAGACCACTAAGGGTCTGACTTCATGGAAGGCACGACTGTGGGCACGGACACCATTGTCATTGGTGAAAATCTCGTTGACCTCCTGGTTCACAGCGACCGCGTTGAGGCCGTCGTGGGCGGTGGCCCGCTCAACGTGGCCCGTACGTTGGCCCGCCTCAATTCCCCCGTCACGCTCGTCAGCGGCGTTTCGGGTGACGCATTTGGCACCACCATTCGGTCGGCTTTAGCCGCCGACGGCGTTCTCCTTGCCGACAACGCCATCAACTCGCGCCCCACCACCATGGCGGTAGTTACCCTGGGCCCCAGCGGCCCTCGCTACCACTTTCACCTGCAAAACACCGCGGCCTTCGACGTCGTTCTCCCCTCCATTGCCGACGCTCGCGCCCTCTACATCGGCACCCTCGGCCTCATCGTTGAACCGATGGCCAGCGTGAGTGAAGCGGCATTCTTGAGCGCCCCATCGTCGACACTCCGGATTATTGATCCCAACTGCCGGCCCAGCGCCACGGCTGATCCCGACGGCTTCCGCGCCCGCCTCAGCCGGCTAATTGCCGTCGCCGACGTCGTCAAGGTGTCGGTTGAGGATCTTGACTTTCTCTACGGGCCGGGCGACCACGACCGGGCCCTGGCCCTGCTCGATGCCGGTGCCACAATGGTGATCGTCACTGATGGTCCCGAGCCAATCAGCGTGTGGCACCACGACTACCGACTGACCGTTCCCGTGGTGCCCGCCATGGTTGTCGACACCGTCGGTGCTGGCGACTCATTTATTGGCGGGTTCATCGCGTGGTGGCTCGGCCACAAGCTCTCTCCTCAAGACCTCGCGACGGCATCACTCGTGCACTCGGCCATCGAGGCGGCGAGCGACATATCGCGACGCACCTGTGAACAAGCTGGTGCGAACCCGCCCTACGCCAGTGATCTCACCGGATTAGCTGCGTGGGGCTGGCTCTAACTGATCCATCACCCACGTCATCGCGTCCATGATGGCGATGGTTTCATCCAGCGGCATGACGGGACTCTCGAGCAGCCCGATCGTCAGGCATCGAGCCACCTCTTGTGCTTGGTAATGAAGTCCGCGTCCTTGTGTCTCAAAGGTGTAGCGAGTGGACTCACCCACGCGGGGAATCAGTGTGAAACTCGTCGGGGCGTAGAAGTCACCATCAATTTCAATGCGGGCCTCCGTACCAGTGATGCAGGCGCGGGTCGCACTACGAGCCGCTGAGGTGGTGGTCAGCACGGCGTGGGCCCCGGAGTCGTAACCGAAGAGCATCGAGCACTGGCCATCGACCCCCGTGAAGGCGGGGTCAACCATGGCGTGGCGACGGGTGGGCTGGCCGAGCACCATCGAGGCAAACGAAATCGGGTAAACACCGAGGTCGAGCAGCGCACTACCGCCCAGTTCTGGTGCGAAGAGGCGTGACGAAGGATCCTCGGCGAACCATTTGCCGTGGTCGGCCTCGAAGGTCGTGATGCGACCCAGGGCCCCCTTCGCCAGTAACTCCCGAATCGCCACCACGTGCGGCAAGAAGCGGGTCCACATGGCCTCCATGGCGAAGAGGCCCTTTGTTCGAGCGAGTGCGACGAGTTCGCGCGCTTCGTCCCCCGACATCGTGAAGGCCTTTTCGACGAGTACTGGCTTCCCGTGTTCGAGCGCCATAGTGGCGTTCGCCAAGTGCATGGGGTGCGGGGTGGCGATGTACACCGCGTCCACTGATGGGTCAGCGCAGACGTCTTCATAGGAACCGTAGGGCGTTCCACCGAATTCTTCAGTGAACATCGTTGCACTGTCCACCGTCCGTGACCCGACCGCCGCGACGACGCCTTCATCAATGAAACCGAGTCCCTCGGCAAACGTCCGAGCAATCTTTCCCGTGCCAATAATGCCCCACCGTACCGTCGTCGTCATGCCGCTCCTTTGCTCGCTTTGACGATAGTGGAGAGGGCCGACGGAACCCTTAACCTAGAGAGATGCCTCTGCTTCGTGACCAACCGGCCATCGCCTCTGCCTATCTCGCGTCGCACCGCGAGAATCCCGTCGAGTGGTGGTCGTGGGGCGAGGACGCTTTCGAAGAGGCGGCTCGGCGCAACGTGCCAATTTTTTTGTCGGTCGGATACGCCGCCTGTCACTGGTGTCACGTCATGGCGCACGAATCCTTTGAAGACCCCGCCATCGGCGAGCAACTCAATCGTGACTTTGTCGCTATCAAGGTTGACCGCGAGGAACGCCCCGACGTGGACCAGGTCTACATGGCCGCTACCCAGCTCATAAGCGGTCATGGTGGCTGGCCAATGTCGGTTTTCTTGCTTCCGGATGGTCGACCGTTCACTGCGGGTACGTACTACCCTCCCCAGGACCGTGGTGGTCAAGTTGGCTTTTCACGCCTGCTCGACGCCATTTCGGTGGCGTGGCGTGAACGCCACGACGACATTACGTCGCAGGCAACGTCGCTCGAAGCCGCCGTTCGTCGGGAAGTGACCTTCGTCGACGCTCTCGCCCCTCGGTATGAAGCACTGGATCTCGCCGCTACCCGCCGGCTTTTGGCCCTGGAGATCGCTGAGACCACTGACGCGATGGGCGGTCAGGGCGCCCCTCGCTTTCCGCGTCCCAGCTACGTGCGCGCGCTCCTTCAGGGTGGATACCCCGATGTGGCCACCGCCATCCTTCGAGCGATGGCCTTCGAGGGGCTCTACGACCACATCGAGGGTGGGTTCGCTCGCTACAGCGTGGACGCGGCGTGGCACGTTCCGCACTTCGAACAGATGCTGACCGATCAAGCACTCTTGACCCTTGTCTACGCCGAGGCGGCGAGAGCGACGGCTATGGATCAGTGGCATGACGTCGCCCGAGCCGCCGCTCACCGCATTCGCGAGGCTTTCGCCCTCCCCGGCGGCTACGCCTCCGCGCTCGACGCCGACGCCGGTGGCGTCGAGGGGTCCCACGTCACGTGGTCAGTCGATGAGGTGACCCACGCTCTCAATGACGCCGGCATTGGCGACATGGCCGATGAGTCCATGGCCCGCTGGCGAATCTCGACGCCGGGATTGTTCGAAGGTCGCTCTATCCCCCGACTCCCCGCCGGAGTCCCCTTCCTCACCCCGCCTTCATTGACCGCGGCTCGCGAGGCCTTACGCCACGTTCGAGCCTCTCGACCACAGCCGGCGCGCGACGACAAAGTCGTCCTCGAGTTCAACGCCATGGTGGTGCGAGCATTTCTGGCTTTATGCGACAACGACTTCACTGAAGAGGCCCTGCGCCTGCTCAGCCAACTCGAGGTCGGCCATTTTGTGGGCGGCACATGGTGGCGCACCACGGAGAACCGCATCCACGCGACGGCCGCCGATCTCAGTTGGCTTATTGACGCCGCCCTCGATGCCTTCGAGGTCACTGGTGACGACCACTGGCGACTGCTCGCGCGGCGGGTGAGCGTCACCTTGCTCGATCATTTCTGGGACGGCGAACTCCCGACCGCGGCGGCACCCGAAGTGGGTCGCGGCCTGTTCGCGTCGAGCGACCACGTCACCGACGTCTTCCTCCGGCCCAAGGAGGTCTTTGACGGGGCGACACCGTCGAGTCATGCGGTCGCCACACGCGCCCTGGCTCGGCTCGCCCTGATCGATGGCGACAGCGACCTGCTCTGTGTCGCTCAGCGCCTCGTCACGGTGGCCAGCGAGTTGATCGCCACCCACCCGCGCAGTGTCGTTGACCTCGTCGACAGTGCCGGCTTCGCCTTCGAGGGCATTGAGATTGTTATCCCCGGTGCCACGTCGCCACTCGCCCAGCACGTACGATTGCACCCTGTGCCTCGTGCTGTCCTCGTTACCGGAAATGGAGCATCCCCGCTTCTTCGCGATCGCCGCGACGGTGTTGCTTACGTCTGCCGTGGGGGTGTCTGCCAGACCCCAGTGACCAGTGTTGAAGAGCTCGAACAATTTCTTGGAGGGCTGCGTTGATGGCCTTTCGTCGTGACCCCAGCGCCCGCGCCATCAAGGAGATGGTTGAGGGCATGGTCTCCCGTAGCGAGGTGCCCGATCAGCCCGGCGCCCACGTCTTCGGACTCGTGCTCGGTTCGACCACCGAATCCACCACGGTGGTCGACCTCGCCTCCCACGCCATTATGCGCTGGCGTATTCCGTGGCCCGCGGGTGTGGCCTCCGACCTCACCCTCTTTGACGTGGTTGAGGGAACCCTTGCCGACTCGATTGAACGGAACGACCTCGCGCAGCCCGAAGCGGTCACCTTGGCTGAGCTACCACGTCGCCTCGGCACATACCGCGGTCGGCGCGTTCGCTCATGGCTGGAGACCCTGGCCACGCCTGGTGACGGCCCACTCTTCGGTTTTCGTGGCCCCAGCGCCCCGTACTGGGAGTTCCGAGGCGAGCGTCCGAGCGTGGCCCTCGTCGCCCCCGATCAAGGACCGCAACTGATGCGGCGATTCGACGATGGGTCGACGTGGGTGCGATTCGGTTGGATTGGTGATGACATCTGGTTACTCTGCGAGGACCAGCACGCTATTCGCACCATTGAGGCGACGCGGCGAAACACCTTGTCGGGGAAAGACCTCGCTACGGCACTGGGATTCCGACCTACCTACGTACTGGTCACGCTGAGCGACCCCGTTGACGGACACACCTACAAGAGTTGCACCGGACTCTTGCCGCGGGGCTGAGTTACTTAAAGAGCTTGCCGGAGGCCAGGGACTCGGCCATGGCCCAGCCGAACACCACGAGACGCTGACCGGCTGCGGCGTCAACGTTCTCGAAGAATGTCGCCGCACCCTCGGGGATTACTCCCTTGCTGGCTACGTAGTCGAGGCCGCCAACGGGCGTGGCGCCGACCGACATGATGAAGGTCTTGTCGTCGATGGCCTTTTCCGAGCCGAAGCGCTTCGCCAAGCGACGACCCCATGCGCGGTCCTCGCCCGTTGGACGGTACCCGAGGCGGGGGACGATTTCCTGCAGGCCATTGAAGGCGCGGTAGCCGTCGGCGGCCAGAAGACGCGAACCGAGGAGGACGTCTTCGTCGGGGAAGGCGAGCAGAGCGCGACGGAACTGGTCGTGCAGGATTACCTTCAGTGTTTGGTCGGACTTCGCGTTACGGTCCACCAGCATGACGCCCACCAAGAGCGACGGCGTGCCACCGATGCGCTCGAGCGTACAGAAGGCGTAGCCACGCAGCTTGTCGTTTTCACGGGCCTGAGTGACCAGCACCCACTCGTCACGTTGCTTCGACAAAAAGCCAATGTCGAACTGTGGTTCGCGATCGGCGCAGAGGTCGGCCATTTCGGCCAACTCAACATCGCTCAGTGCCGTCGTATCTTTGGTCGTAACGCTAAATGCCATGGAGTACAGTCTACGGCTCTTTCTGGGGGTCGAAAAAACGGCTAGCCGTGGATGACGTGGCGCCCGAATTCGGTGCGTAGATCAGGCACGACGGCGGCGATGGCGACATTGAAATCCTCGCCCAGCTGAAAGGCCTGACCCCCCTCACCTACTTCGAGCACCACGGGTGAAGGACCCGGATACTGGACCAGGATCTCCTTGAGCAAGGCGATGGTAGCGGCCGTCAACTGGTCGGGCACAAAGCGCAAGCGAAGTTCGCGCGGTCCGGTATCAGCCTTGACCACTTCAATCTTGGTCGCGGAGTACCGAGGCTCGTCGGCATCACGGTCGTCAACGCGCACGGTGACAACCACGATGTTGTCCTTCGTCAGCATGGGACTCAACGCCTCAAAGGCTTTCGCCGAAACGTTGACCTCAAGTGAACCACCCAGGTCCTCAATGCTCGCTCGCGCGTAGGCCTTGCCTTCCTTCGTCGTGCGCAACATCACTTCGGAGAGAATGCCACCCACCTTGAAGTTGTGACGGGCCTTGCCGAGGTCCGTGGTTTGCTCACGCAACTGAGCAATGGTGCCGTCGACCTTGGTCGCCAGGATCTGCTCCACGGTGTAGAGCGGGTGGTCCGAGACGTAGGTGCCCAACATTTCTCGTTCGAAGTCGAGTTTCACTGACTGCGCATACTCGGTAGGCGGAATCGGGATTTCGGTGCCGTCCCAGTCGCCTTCGCCAGGTGTGTCGCTGAAGGCCGCAAACAGCGTGCTGATACCGAGCGCGAGGTCCTTACGTCGGGTCACCGTTACGTCGATGAGCTCGTCCACCTTGAGACTAAAGCCGAGACGTGGCACTCCTAAGGAGTCGAAGGCGCCGGCCTTGATGAGGGGCTCCATTGTGCGACGGTTCAGTACTGCGGGGTCG
>DAIPLC010000076.1:0-6910 GCA_036769405.1 Acidimicrobiales bacterium | reverse complement strand
CGTAGGAGAGGGCGGTGGAGGCGTGCGAGGACTCGATCCAGTCGTGCTCACTCTCAGTGCGGCTCGGGTACCCCGAGAGACCACCGGCCTTACGTAGGTGTTTGAAGCCGTAGCGGCGTCCCGTAATGATTTTGTGCACGTACGACTGGTGTCCCGTGTCGAAGAGGACGATATCCTTCGGTGATTCGAAGACACGGTGAAGGGCCAGGGTGAGTTCCACGACCCCCAAGTTGGACCCTAAGTGACCGCCGGTGGTGGTGACCGTAGCAATGATGAAATCGCGCAACTCTTGGCTGAGGGCGTCGAGTTCCTCGTAGGACAGGGCCAGCAGATCGGCTGGTGATTCAATCGACGGCAATAGCACCACATCAGCCTAGTTCTGGACTTTCGGCCGTGAACCAACCACTGCGTAGACTGCCGCTATGGACCTCATCTTCTGGATTTTGCTACTCCTCGTTAGCGGCGCAATCGAACTGCACACCAATGCGCTCGTCGGGGGCTTTGTCGCCTTTGGCTCGCTGGTGGCGTTCTTGGCCGCCCTGTCGCACGTCCCCTTTGCGGCGCAGGCGGGCCTGTGGCTCGTGGTCACCGTCGTCAGCACCGTGGCCTTGCGACCCTTCGCACTCTCGAAGTACGGACCACGTCAACCCGGTGACCTTCTCAACCCCACCGCCTCGCCAATGGCAGGTCTCACGGGCGCCGTGCAGGAACGAGTGGGCGATGAACTGCACCCCGGCCGTGTCGTGGTGCGTGGCGAAACGTGGCGCGCCGTTACCGAAGGAGACGCGCTGGAGCCGGGTACCGCCGTTGTAGTCGAACTGGTGCGCGGGACGACGCTGTGGGTCCGTCCCGCAACGAGTTAGGCCGAGGGGACAGTCCCGACGTTCTCCATGACGCTCTTGATGGCCTGGGCAGCACCAAGGAGCGCCGAGCTTTCGGCGGGGATAATCAACTTGGCGTTCGGTGACGCGGCGAACTTGGCCAGAGTGTCGAGTTGCAAAATCGCCACGAGCATGGGATCGGGAGCCTGCTCCTTGATTGCGGCGTAGACCAGCGCGGTGGCCTCGGCTCGACCCTGCGCCTCGAGGATGGTGGCCTGGCGCAGACCCTCGGCACGGAGAATTGCGGACTGCTGCGCACCCTCCGCCTCCTTGATAGCTGCTTGGCGCTGACCATCGGCGACGTTGACCGCCGACTGCTGCGCACCTTCGGATTCGAGAATGCGCGCGCGCTTCTCCTGGTCGGCCTGCTTCTGAAGGGCCATCGCCTGCAAAATTTGCTCAGGGGGCGTGATTTCGAGGACTTCAACACGGTTGATGCGAACGCCCCACTTGTCAGTGGCTTCTTCCATCTGGGTCTGCAGGAGGGTGCCGATACGTTCACGTTGTGAGAAGGCCTCGTCCAAGGTAATTGAACCAAACACCGCTCGCACCGACGTTCGAGCGAGGTTGTCGACGCTGACGAGGTAGTCCGAGTTTGTAAACAGAGCGAGGCGAACGTCGACGACCTGGCTGAAGATAGTGGCGTTGACGATGACGGCGACGTTGTCACGGGTAATAACTTGCTGGCGATCGCCGGTGCGTGGTGTTTCTCGGACGTCAACGATGCGCATCTGCTCGATGAAGGGCACGATGAAAGTTAGACCGGGCTCTTTAACTGTCTTGAACTGTCCCAGGCGGGTGACCACGCCCACGAAGCCCTGCTGGATGATACGGACGCCTCGCACAAACAGCACGACGGCGAGAAGGACAACGACGACGGGAATCGCAATCAGGGTGGTGACCATGGAGCCTACTTTCACACGACGAACTCTGATGAGCCGTCATAGCGAATGGTAGTGCGTGGTTGTTACTACCTAGTCGCCGCCACCGCTGCCGCGGCTGTCGGTCTTGTAGAAACCGGCACCCTTGAAGACAATTCCCACGCCGGAGAACACCTTGCGAAGTTCACCGCCGCAGGCGGGGCAGGTGGTGAGGGGGGCGTCAGAAAAGGACTGGACGGCTTCGACGCGTTCGTGGCACTGTTGGCACTCGTATTCGTAGGTGGGCATAACCGGTCGCTTTCTCTACTGCTGGGCCTTTAGTTTACTGGCGTTTCTCTCTCTTCATTTCCATCGGTAGAGTGAACGCCAAGACCTACCGTTCGCTACGGTTAGTTGACACGACCGAGGAGAAACATGAGTACCTACCGCGCCGGAAATGAGCAGAGTCGCGAGCGCATTGTGGCCTTGTTGTTGCTGCTCCAGCGGGCCTTCGTCGAGCACAAGCCATTGACGCAGGACGAAATCATTCGTCAGCTCAAGATTGACGAGTACCCCGTAACGAGCAAGAACCCAAAGAAGATCCTGGCCTACCAGGGCAGCGACACGGCGGTACGCCAGAAGTTTGAACGGGATAAGAAGGCCATCCGTGAGTACGGCTTCGACATTGAGACGGTCACGCTGCCCGACGATTCGAGCGGCTATCAGATTGATCCCTCCAGCGGTTACGCCCCCGTCATCTACTTCACTGAGGAAGAGCAGCGCGTGGTGCGCCTGGCGCTGCGTTTCTGCGGTTTTGGCAACTCGGGCGCATTCTCGGTCTTCAACGATGTTCCGGCCGGCGACGGTGGTCTCGAGTACAGCGCGTACATCGGTCCAATCATTCGTGCCATCCGCCTGCGCCGCGTAGTGAGCTTCGAGTACCAGTCGTCGACCAAGAAGGTCCGCACGGTCGAACCGCTTCGCACCTACAGCGTTGATGGCTCGTATTATCTCGTGGCCCGCGTGGTCGGGAGCGGAGAGCTGAAGGGCTACCGCTTCTCTCGGATGACCTCAATGCCAACCGTGCACGCCGAGACGTTCGAGGTTGATGACGAGACAATGGCGCTGGCCGACGCCTGGCGTCCGCAATATCAAAAGGTCCCTACGCCAATCGACGTACTGGTAGTCACCAACGAGAACTACGCCGAACTCCTCTCTCGTCAGTACCCCCAGGCCGTGACGGCGAAGAAGGGGAGTGGCAAGGTTGAAGTGGGGCTGACCTTTGACAATCCCCATACCGCCCTGCGCTTCGTGCTCGACGGTGCTGACCGACTCCGCGTGGTGAGTCCAAAGTCACTGGTCAAGGAGACACAGGCCTGGTTGAAGTCGGTGAACCGTGGCGAGGCCCCCGACGTGTCGGGTGTGTCATTTTCATCGGTCGCCGCGAGCGACGTTCTTGGTCAGACCCTTCAATTACTGCACGCCGTCTACCAGGCTCAAGACGGTCTTCGCATTTCGGAGCTGGCCACGCGATTCTCGATGCGTCCCGAGGATGTGCGACTCATCATGGGTCGACTGGTCACCCTCGAGCCAATGGCCGAGTCACACGACGGGCCGTGGCGCTTTCCGGCCCGGGTGATGAAGTTCTGTGATGACTGGGAGAATGAGGACACCGACGACTCGACCTACCGAGCGGAATTCTTTGACGAAAGTGACGAACCGTCGGCACTGATGTGGCGCGACCTCTTTGAGCTCAATATCGCCCTGCGCGAAGCATCCCGTCTCTACGACGACTCGGCCATCTTCTCGACTATCGCCAAGATTGAGGGCGTTGTTTCAAACTTCATTCGAGTGGAACACTCGATGGACGAGCCACTCCTCGCCGAAGTGAATGACGCCGTGCGGTCCCGCGAGCAGATCAAGATGATGTACGTCAAGGGCTACGAAGACATCGCCACCGAACGCACCATTGAACCCGTGGACGTACGAGTCCTGAATGGGCACAGCTACGTACGCGCCTTCTGCCTGACGCGCAACGATTGGCGCACCTTCCGTGTTGACCGCATTACGGCGATCGTCGCGAAGTCGCCAGTTACCACCACTCGTGAACCCGATCCCGTGCCGAACTGGCTCACCGAAATTGCGGACTCCGGTGAGGAAGTGGTCGCCGTTGTGGACGCGGGCACGCGGTACCTATTCGAGCCCCTGCCGGGAGCGCGCTGGGGTTCGCTGGGCGATGGTCGTCACGCCGTGGCCTTTCGAGTGACCTCACGGGACTTCCTCGATCACCTCATGGTGCTCGCGGGCCCCGGTGCGGTGGTGGTCACGCCATCGTTCGCCAACGCGGGGCGCGAGCTCGCGCAGCGCATTCTCGAACTGCTCTAACGACCGTTGGGCCCTCCGTAAGGAGGGTCATGATTCGTGTCTACGGACGCACGCAGCCGAACGCCCAATACTTCACGCAGGACCGCGCCGAAGAACTTGACGGTGTCCGGGCAGGGCCGGCCGGACGCTGGCTCCGCGGTAGCGGACCTCTGAATGATGAGGCGGTCAACAAGGTCTTTGCGAGCACACTGCGAAGCACGACGGTCGGCTACGACCTGGTGATCGCGGCACCTCGACCCCTCTCCATCCTGCTCGCCATCGATGAGCGTCACGCTCCGGCGGTGGTGGCGGCGCATCAGCGGGCGGTGGAAGGCGCCGTGACCTACCTCGAAGAACGTGGGCTCGTGGTGCGCGAACGTCGCTTTGGCGAGGACTACGAGGAGCCGGCGCAGTGGCGCCGCATTGCCGCTTTTACCCATGGTGTCAATCGCCATGGTGAACCTCATCTTCACGACCATGTACTGGTCGGGGCGCAGACGGTGGGTGCCACCAGCGCGCTGGACAGTCGTTCGCTGCGGGTGCATGCTCTCACCGCGGATGCGTTATACCGCGCCCACTTACGGGATGAAATTGGACGCACCACACCGTGGCAACCCTGGCGCTCGTTTACCGGTGCTGAATTGGTACGGGGCCTCGACGAGGGGTACCGAGCGCTCTGGGGCGGCCACTTCGAGAATCGGCCACCGAAGCAACACTGGACCCGTGACGAAGTGCGAGCGAAGTGGGCGAGTGATCTTGAGCGCTTCGAACTGCTCACCGAAATCGACATGCCCGAGCTCACTCGCGACGGATTCAACCGGCATGCCTACCAAGCGGCGCTGAGTACGAAGACATCGATTCATCGACGCGACATTGTGGCGGCTCTTTCCGAGGCCAGTCCGTTAGGTATCAGGAGTACGGAGCTGGCGCGACTGGTTGATGAACGGTATCCCGAGCTTCTTGATTCACGAGGACTTCGCGAACCAGTTATCTCGCCACGTCGAGCACTGTCGCTCGACCGCGCGCTCGAACGTGAACCCGAGCGGACAATTGCGGCCTACGGCGTGGGGGAGTCTTATCGTTCGCGCGAGCGATCCTCCGCAAGAGATGGTCGTTCGAGGTAAGGACGAAAGCGATAGTCACGATACGAAGGAGTGAGTCCCACCCACTGCATCGACTTTGCCGCATTGAGAGTGAGGGCGTAGCCGGCGCGACCTTGAGCCAGCTCGGCAATCGAAACATTGTCGTGCTCGTGCCACGAGAGTGAATGACCATTGGTGCGACCTCGGCGGTCACGCTGCCACGTTGGCGTCGAGACCATTGAGCGTCCACCAAGTTGCTGCAGGAGTTCGAGCGTGGGTCGATCTGCAATGCCCGGCAGCACCACCGTGGTCGAAAAGAGTGAAAGAAATCCGTCGGCCTGCGTCCCCCAGCGAGCGCGGGCTTGACTCAAATCCTGCAGGCACGCCAGAGTGACGACTCCTTGTCCACCACCTTCACTGACGACACTGGCCAGACGTGGCAGTGGGGCCACATTCGCCAACTCGTCGAGGGCGAGGAGGAGTCGCGATCCGCGGTGATGGCTGTCGTAGGTCGCGTGAATAATCTCGTCGATCATGCCGACCACGAGTGGTGTCGCCACCGCTTGATGGCGACTCGGGGAAACAATGTGTAATTGATGCGGTCCGGACAAAAAGGCGGCAACATCGAGTGGTGCGTCCCTCGCTGACTGCCGGGCAGCTTCCGTGCGCATGCCCGAGAAGAGGCCTGAGGCACTCGACCAAATACCTGATCGCTCACGTTCTTCACTTTTCATAATGCCTGATAAAAGGCTGGTTGCTGGATGGTGGGGGCCGTAGCGTTCTTCGAAGAGGCTGAGTGCATCATCGGCTTGACGGTGGTCAATGCGCGACACTACGTGGGCGAGAGATTCATCGCGCAGGGCGCTGGCGTGGAGGAGCGGCGCGATGAGTGCTGACGCCCGCTCACTCCAGTGATCCTCACCGCGGCCGTGGCGCGCGTGCCCTTGGACGTCGAGCAAACTTCGCGTTGCTAGTACCGCACCATCCCACGTGCGAGCTTGCCGTACGGGTGAGTACCCCACACGATGGACGCCTGTTGGAGTGGCGATTGTGCCCGAGGGGTCGAACAACAACACCGCTCCATCTGACCGTGCCGTGGCCATCGTGCGAACGATGTCGTCCTTCGTCGAGGTGATGACACTGGAGCGTTGCGTCAACAAAAGATTCGGCACGATGAGCGACGTGGTCTTTCCACTTCGACTCGGACCGAGTACAAGTGTTGATCGTTGCGATCCACTCGTCACGTCACCGTGCGTCGTGCGCCCTAAATAGACACCACCATCATCACCGGTCGCCACGTCACGCAACGGTCGCGTGTCGCAAATGCTTGACATTAGGTGATGGACATAGTGAACTTGAAATGTTCTTGCGGAGAGCGAGTTGTAGTGAGAGTGCTGCATGACTCTCGTTGCTCTTCTTCGAGAATCGTGCACTGCGTTTAGTAGCACGACAACTGTGAAGTTGGCGTGTACATAATCTAGTGCGCGAGATGTCGCGGTGTGGACTCGCAGTGACCATGGTGGTCCTCGCGGGTGCTGCAACATCACCAGATGTACATTCCAAGGAGGAAACGTGGCAACTGCCGCAAAGAAGACTGTAGCCAAGAAGGCTGCTCCTGCTAAGAAGGCCGTAGCCGCCAAGGCTCCTGCCAAGAAGGCTGCTCCTGCCAAGAAGGCCGTAGCCGCCAAGGCTCCTGCCAAGAAGGCTGCTCCTGCCAAGAAGG
>DAIPLC010000075.1:0-7071 GCA_036769405.1 Acidimicrobiales bacterium | reverse complement strand
AGGTGGATGCCCCGTAACGACGAGGTGCGGTCGAGGAGGCCAAGTTCAGTGCGGATAGAAAGCGGCAGGGGGTCGAGCAACGGGCCGGCTCGGCGCAGCGACTCGTCGACGAACCCACCCATCTCCCACGAGGTGAGACCGGCCTTGCCGGACGCGGGATAGATCGGCACGATGACCCCGACCTTGCTGGGGTCACGTTCTTCGCCATTGATGCCCACAATGACGTCGACGACGGGATTCGCCATCTGCGGTTGCCCGCGGAAATCGGTGACCTTGGCGAAGAAGACGGCTTGCACGCCTTGGCTGAGCTGATTGGCCCGCCACGGCTGGTTGAAAAACGAGACCCGCAAAGTCCGCTCCCCGTCAGTGGCGACGACTTCGGTCAGGCTCTTGCCGTTTTGGGTGCGACGTGACTTCACCGACTGCACGGTGGCGAAGACCGCGGCTTCTTCACCGATCGCGAGATCGGAGAGTTCGGCCCGGCGCGTGCGATCGATGTAGCGACGGGGGTAGAGGGTAATGAGGTCAAAGACCGACGTGATACCGAGACTGGCGAGGGCCTCGGTGCGCTTGACGCCCACGTGGCGCAACTTCGCCACGTCGATAGCGGCCAATTGGCGCAGGCGGCGCTCGGTGACCTCAGTCACTGACCGGGACCTACTCGCAACCGAGGAGGTAGGGGTAGAGCGGTTGGCCACCCACGTGCACCTCGACTTCCGCCCCGGGGGCGTGCGTCCCGAGGTAGGACACCAATGCGTCGGTCACCTCACTACTCGCCCCTTCGCCTTCGAGGACGGTGACGAGCTCGCAGTCCTCATCAACGAGCGCCTCGGCCAGTGCGCAAACGGCTGCTTCGAGTGAGGTCTCGATGGCGACGATGCCGGCGGCACTGAGACCAATCCAGTCACCCTCTCGCACCGCCCCGGCCGGTGAGTCGGTATCTCGCACCGCCTGGGTGACTTCACCCGAGGACACGCCGTCGGCGAAGGCCTCCATGGCGGTGGCGTTGGCCAAACCGTCGAGCGAGGCGTTAAAGGCCACTAACGCGCCCAGTCCCTCCACCACTGACGTGGTGGGCACGACGCGGACGTCAACAGCGACGAGGTCATTGACCTGTTCGGCCACCGCACGAATGTTCTTGTTGTTCGGCAGGATGATGACGTGCGCCGCGCCCGTGGCGTTGACGGCGGCCACGAGTTCAGCTGTCGAGGGATTCATGGTCTGCCCGCCGTAGATGAGTTGGTGCACCCCGAGCGATCGATAGAGCGCCGCGACCCCGTCGCCGGCCACGACGGCCACGACGGCGGTCGAGCTGGTGCTAGGCGGAGTGGTCGCGTGGTCAGTGGCCTCGAGGACCCAGGCTTCTTCTCGCACCTGTTCCAACAGGTCGCTCACCCGGATGTCGCGGGGGCGACCGACTTCGAGCGCGGCCTCAATCACGGGACCAATGTGGTCTGTGTGAATGTGACAGTTGTAGAGGCCGTCGCCTCCAATAATCACGATGGAGTCGCCAATGGCCTCCCACGCTGCTCGAAAGTCAGCGACGGCCTCGTCACGACCTTCAAGCAAGAACATGACTTCGAATCGAAGTTCGGCGAGAGCCGCCTGTTCCGCGGTGACCGCGGTCATCTCGGGTAGCGGCTCACCGAGCGCCGGCGTGACGGGTAAGGGGTCGCCGTTGACGACGTGACAGAGGGCTTCGAACCACAGGACGAGTCCGGTTCCGCCAGAGTCCACGACCCCGGCTTGCTTCAGCACGGGCAGCTGGTCGGGGGTGCGAGCCAGTGCGGCCTTGGCCCCGTCGCGGGCCTCGCGGACGACGTCGGTGAGGTCGCCGTCGCGCTGCGCCGCTTCAGCAGCGGCGCGAGCGACCGACAAAATGGTGCCTTCAACGGGATTCGACACGGCCTGTCGAGCGAGTTCGTCGGCCCGCACGAGGCCGGCCCGTAACGAGGCGACGTCCACGTCACCGTCGGTACCGAACTCGGCCAGCAGACCGCGGAGCATCTGAGAGAGAATGACCCCCGAGTTACCCCGGGCCCCCATGAGTGAGGCACGAGCGATCGCGGCGGTGACCTCGCCCAACGGGGCATTCTCGGGCAGTTCAGCGAGGCGTTGCGCCACTGAAGCCATGGTTAACGCCATATTGGTCCCGGTGTCGCCGTCGGGCACGGGGTAGACATTTAGGCGATTAATGACCTCTTTTTGCGCTCGTAGCAAGGCTTCGAAGGTCCGCACGGCCCGAGAAAGATCGGCCGCTGAGAGAGTTGTGAGTGAGGTCATTGCTAGCGATGCTACAATGGACATTCGGTTTATTACGTCGGTTGCGAAAACGCACCGACAGCACTTCAAGGAGAACGACCCATGGCATCAGTCTGCGAACTCTGCGGCAAGAAGCCGTCGTTTGGCATGAACGTTTCACACTCACACCGCCGCACCAAGCGTCGTTGGAACCCGAACATCCAGCGCGTCCGCGCCCTGGTGGGTGCCACCCCCGTGCGCCTCAACGTGTGCACCGGCTGTCTTCGTTCGGGCAAGGTCACCAAGCCCGTTCGTCGCTCCACCCCTACGGCCTAGTTGCCTCCCAGCTCTTAGAGCTGGTGTTCAAATCCCTCGCGAGTAAATACCTCGCCCCGTAACGTCCGCACGCCCGGATCGTTAGTGACCGTGCCAATGCGCAGCGGACGTGGGACACCCCTCGCGTCGCACATGGCGAACAGGCGCCCTTCGTCAGACGCCGTCACGACGAGTTCGTAGTCTTCCCCACCCGCGAGCGCCTCGGACACCGTTGCACCCTCCGCTACCGGGATGAAGTCGAGGGCGAAACCAACATTGGAGGCGTCGGCCAACCGGTGAAGATCAAGACCGAGACCGTCACTCAAGTCCATCATGGCCGTGGCCCCGCCATTGCGGTAGGCCAGACCTTCGCGCAGGCGCGGGAACGGCCGTCGGTGAGCGACCACGAGCGCGTCGCTGAGCGAAGCACCCGAACGAGCGAGGCGAAGTCCGGCGGACGAGCGGCCCAGCGGACCCGAGACGTAAATGCCGTCGCCGGGCTGGGCCGTCGAGCGCAACACGGCGCCATTACCGGGGCACTCGCCAAACACGGTCACGGCAACGGAGACATCGCGACTCGACGTGACGTCACCGCCAACGACCGGCACGTCGCACAGCATCGCGGCCATAGAGGCTCCGTGATGCAACATGTCGAGATCCGTACCGGCGGGCGCGCTGACGCCGAGCACAATCCCACGGGGCCAGGCGCCCATCGCCGCGAGGTCGGACAGGGCTGAGGTGACCGCTTTGAAGCCGAGATCTTCCAGGCTGAAAAGGTTTTGGTCGAGGTGCACACCGAAGACGCAGACGTCAGTCGAGATAATGACCTGTCCGGCAAAGGGTTCCAGCACGGCGGCGTCGTCACCTATAAAAACTTCCTTAGGATTTTTCACCTCCGGCAGGAAGATTGCCGCTATACGCTTCACTACTGCATCCTCGTTTGAGGCACTTCGTTCGATGAAGTTGTCGCTCACGAGGTTCGATGTACCGCTCGAGAGCGACGAGGCCCTCGGCGTGATGAAGAGGAGGCGTTCATGACGCAGCCAACCAAGAACCAACGCCTGCTCGACTGGGTAGCAACGGTTGCGGAACTCACTACCCCTAAGGCTATCCACTGGTGCACCGGGAGTGACGCAGAATACGACGACCTCTGTGCCGCGCTCGTCGAGGCTGGCACGATGCGTCGCTTGAATGAGGAAAAGCGACCGAACTCCTACTACGCCGTCTCGGACCCCGACGACGTCGCTCGCGTCGAGGACCGCACCTTCATCTGCTCGCCGCAGCAGATCGATGCCGGCCCCACCAACAACTGGGTCGACCCGGTCGACATGCGAGCCACCTTGAACGGTCTCTACGCCGGCTCCATGAAGGGCCGCACGATGTACGTCGTCCCCTTCTCGATGGGCCCCCTCGGCAGCGACATCGCTCACATCGGTGTCGAGCTCACCGACTCGGCCTACGTAGCCGCGTCCATGCGCATCATGACCCGCATGGGCCAGCCCGTTCTCGACATCCTCGGTGAGCACGGCGACTTCGTCCCGGCCATTCACTCGGTGGGTGCGCCCCTCGAGGAGGGCGAGGCCGACGTACCGTGGCCGTGCAATCCCGAGCACAAGTACATCGTGCACTTCCCTGAAACCAAGGAGATCATGTCCTACGGGTCGGGCTACGGCGGCAATGCCCTGCTCGGGAAGAAGTGTTTCGCCCTGCGTATTGCGAGTGTGATGGGACGTGAGAACGGCTGGCTGGCCGAGCACATGCTCATCATGAAGCTGACCAATCCCGCTGGCAAGGCCACCTACATCGCCGCGGCCTTTCCGTCGGCGTGTGGCAAGACCAACCTCGCCATGCTGGTGCCGTCGCTGCCAGGTTGGACCGTGGAGACAATTGGTGACGACATCTGCTGGATGAAGCCCGGCGCCGACGGACGGCTGTACGCCATCAACCCCGAGGCCGGTCTCTTCGGTGTGGCGCCCGGAACCAATGAAGCCACCAACGCCAATGCCATGGCCGCCGTCTCGGCGAACTCCATCTTCACCAACGTCGCCCTGACCGCGGACAATGACGTCTGGTGGGAGGGAATGGACCTCCCGGAAAGTCCCATCACCGACTGGCGGGGTAACCCCTGGACTCCCGACTCACCCACGCCAGCGGCCCACCCCAACGCTCGCTTCACGTCACCCGCGGGACAGAATCCGGCGGTGGCGCCCGAGTGGGAGGACCCGGCCGGTGTGCCGATCGACATCATTGTCTTCGGCGGTCGACGTCGCAGTGTGATGCCACTCGTCACCGAATCTTTCAACTGGCAGCACGGTGTCTTTCTCGGTGCCACCATGGCTTCGGAAACGACGGCGGCCGCGACGGGAGCGGTGGGCAACCTGCGCCGCGATCCCTTCGCCATGCTCCCCTTCTGCGGTTACAACATGGGTGACTACTTCGCGCACTGGCTGACCTTCGCCGAGCGATTCTCCGAGGCCACGTTGCCCCGCCTCTTCTACGTGAACTGGTTCCGCCGAGACGACCAAGGTCGCTTCGTCTGGCCCGGCTTCGGCGAGAACGCGCGCGTCTTGGCGTGGATGGTTGAGCGCCTCGAGGGGACCGCTGAAGCGCACGAGACGCCCATCGGCCTCGTGCCACACCTGTCGGGTCTCGACCTCACCGGTCTGACGCTTGACGAGGGTGCCATAGACGAAGCGCTAGCGGTCCACGCTGACCAGTGGCGCGACGAGGTACCCCTCATTCAGGCCCACCTCGACACCTTCGCCGAGCGCCTCCCCGCCGCGTTACAAGAGGAGCTCGACGCCCTTCGGGCCCGCTTGTCGTAGTGGCCTAGGGGCGATCGGGGCTGAGCCCCTGGCGAATCATCGTGAGGTACGCGTCGTAGGAGCGGTTGAGGTCGGCCGCGGCGGGCTCCCCCATGAGTTCAATCGCGACAAACCCGTGCGCGGCCGACCAAATAAGACGGGCGAGCTCGTCGGGGTCGCCCTCGCGAACCGCACCGGCGCGCTGCGCGCGACGCACCAGGGTTTCGAGCGCCCCGAAGGCCTCGGTCGCCGCGACGAGGCCGGCCTCACTCGGCACAAAGTGTTTGAACCGGTGCAGAAACATCACCAGGTAGAGCCCCCGGTGCTCGAGGGCGTAGCGACGGTAGGCCTCGCCCGCTCGCCGAAGATCAGCGTCGGCGTCGTCACTGTGCTGGGCGATGGCGTCGTGAAGTCCGCGAAAGCCGTCACACCACAGCGCGTCAATAACCCCGTTGAGGCCATCGAAGTGGTTATAGATGGCCATGGGCGCCACGCCTGCCGCCTTGGCGAGGGCTCGCACGGTCAGTCCGTCGGGACCCGATGACGCCAAGAGGGCGACCGCCGCTCGCAGCACCTCGCTGCGCACGTGCTTACTCGGCGTCCTCGTGACCATCACTCCAGTATAGAACGACGTGCTATAACTAGTAGTACGATGTTCTACTAAGGGAGTACCATGACTGCCACCCAGCGCCCCTTTCGCATCCTCGCCGTCACCTGCGTGGCCGTCTTGCTCGTCGCGATTGACAACCTGCTCATCAACGTCGCCCTCCCCTCTTTCGCCGTAGATCTCCACGCGTCGAGCACGTCGCTGCAGTGGATCGTCGACGGGTACTCCCTCCCCTTCGCCGCGCTCATGCTGGCCGGTGGCGGCTTCGCCGACCGGTACGGCCGGCGCCGGGTGATGCTGGCGGGCCTCGCCGCCTTCACCCTCTTCTCCCTCTACGCCGCCTCAGTGCACACGGTGGCGGGCCTCATCACGGCCCGCGCCTTGATGGGTGCGGCGGCGGCCTTCATCTTTCCCGCCACGTTGTCCATCGTGACGGTGACATTCACCGATGCCCGCCAGCGCGCCAACGCACTCGGCATCTGGGGGGCAACCGTGGGAGCGGCTATCGCCATTGGTCCGGTGGCGGGTGGGGAAATTCTCGCCCACTTTTGGTACGGCGCGATCTTCCTCCTTAACGTCCCCCTCGGCCTTCTCGCCTTCGCCCTGGTCTTCTTCATCGTTCCCGAGTCGCGGTCCCCTCAACAAGAGCGCTTCGATACCGTTGGCCTGGCCCTCGGCACCGTGGGCCTCACGGCGCTGACGCTGGCCATTATCGAAGGCCCCGTGTGGGGCTGGCGTGCGGCGGGGACGATTGGTGCATTTCTCCTCGCGGCCGGTCTACTCGCGGGCTTTGTCCGGTACGAACTGCGCACCGCTCACCCCCTTCTCGACGTGCGGATCTACCGTAACAAGGCCTTCAGTGCCGGGGCACTGGCCATCACCACCAACTTCTTTTTGCTCTTCGGCTTCATCTTCTTGATTACGCAGTACTTCCAACTCGTGCGCGGATACTCCCCTCTTTCGGCCGGACTTCGCACCCTCCCCTTCTCCGGCGTGGTCGTCGTCAGCACCCCGCTGGGTGCAGCGCTGGCCGCCCGCATCGGCGCCAAGTACGTGGTGCCACTGGGCCTACTCACCATGGCCGGCGCCCTTACCTGGATGAGT
>DAIPLC010000074.1:0-7117 GCA_036769405.1 Acidimicrobiales bacterium | reverse complement strand
CCTCTTTGCTCGTCGTCACGCCGCGCTGATTGCCCTCGTGGTCAATCAGGCGAACGTTCTCAACCCGAATGCGTTCATTGACGCGGTGGTCTCCAGGCACTGTTGCGATAACCGACTCCTTGCTCTCCGCGACGTCACGTTGACGTCGCCACGGCAAGCGAGGCGATAAAGACCTGTGAACCCGACGCACCTATCTGTGCGCAGGTGGAAGTTGTTAGACAACCTCACTTGCTGTGAACTGCCTTGCAAGGCTAGCAGAGATTGCCTCGAGCCGCCATGCCCCGCCCCACAGACGTTTTTAGGCGCCGATGTGATTCAACACCACGAACACAGCACTGGCGAACAGCACCGTTCCGCCGAAGCGCAACAGCCAAGGCGATCGACGCCATCGGGGGGTCGCCGTGCCCCCTGCCCCAGCGGGCGCCGGTGCCGCCCACAAGTTGATATGCCAGAAGAACACCGTGGGAAGTGGCAACACAATGAAGGCCAGCCTCTCCAGCGTCGAGGTTGAGTGCACCGTTAGTTGCAGCACAATGGAGATTGCTGCGCCGATGAGGACCACTGTTGAATATTTAAAGACCGGTATCGGCACCAACTTGGCCACACGACGACTCTTCGGTAATTTATGAGCAAATGGTTTCGGGAGAAGTGGCGAGAAATAAATCGCCGTGCCAAGAAACAGCGCCCACGACGTGCCGAGCAGCGCTTGAGCAAAGAACATGAGGAGCCCCATCTGCAGTGTCAGCGAGGCAAGCTGCTGCCACGCGGGCGCTCGAAGGCCCCCTTGATGATGCATCGCCGCGAGTCGATCAGGGAGTCGCATCAGCACATAGGACTCCAGCACGATGCGAAGCGTGATGACCACCAACGAGAGCAGAGCCATCAGATACTTCTCTTTGACAATCGGTAGTTCGACCCCACTCACACTCGACAAGTTCGAGATGAGTTTTTCGGTGACCCACGCACCGAAGAGACCGGCCACCACAACGTCCGCGGTGTGATTCCAGATGCCGTCGAGCGTGCGCTGGAAGTAGCGGCGAAGGGGGCGGACTGTCCCCGCGGCCATAGGAATAGTGAACCAGACCAGCATGATGCCGGCGGCGAGGCGAACTTCGCTGAAGGAGTGAATACGGCCGGTGACCGCCGCGAGAAAAATGAATGTCAGACCCGAGGTGAAACCGAACCACGCGTCAAAAATGCCGAGGGCGAGAATGAGTCCAAACAGAAGAGTATTCGGGGGAATGACTGTGAAATGAGTAGTGAAGGCGCTGCCGACCCCGAGTGCGGCGGCGAGGGCGAGCAACGAAAGCCAGACGTGCCCCGTGAAGGCACGAAGGTACTCACCATCAACCGAGATGCGCCCGATCATGGGCGATAGATACGCAATTCTCCCCGGTGCGCGCTGCGAGGGGATCATGACGGCGGGCGCGAAGAGCGCGGCTTCAATATCAACTTTGACGGCCCGATGCTGAATGTAACTAGCGATGGAAGAGTGGGCGAGGTTACCCGTTTCGCCACTCAGCCCTTCGCCGGAGGAGCCCGATCCTCCACTAGCGCTCGCGCCAGCACCACCCATGGCACCCGCAGCCGCACCAACGGCCGCGACCGTTCCGACGGCGGTGGCGAGGATTTCTTTGCGGTGTTGGCTCGGCACGTACTGAACGAACTGCCCTAACGCACCCGAGGGAACGGGTCCAATGCGTCCGATTACGCCCCCGGTGACGACCGAGAAGTCTTCGGTGCTGCCGACACTGGTCGAGGCGCCACTACTCAAGCCGACATTAATGACGTGAGCACCCACCGACAAGCTTGATGGCAGCGTCAGAAGCAGTGTGGTACCGCCCGCGGCATTTGTCGTCGCCGTTGTCGCTCCCGCAGCGGCGCCATCAATCCACGCCGAGAGGCGCAGCTCTGCGGGATAGCCCGCAACGGAGAGTGTGACTCGACAATCCGCAATGACGGTGCCTGGTGGACCACAAAACACTGCCGTGAGGCGTTGCCCTCGCAGCCCCAGAAGCGACCCGAACGAGATTGACGTGGGCGCCGAGGTGGCCGAGCGAAAGGCACCATTTTTAGGATTCGAAGCGGTGACGACACAAGTTGCCGAACTACTTGTTCCGCTGTACGTCAACTGGTCTCCCCGCACCGAGCAGTTGGCAGAATTGCTGCGAAAGACGAGGTGGTGTGACCCCGAACCACCCGTGGTCGTGAGTGTGAGCGGGACACCGGCGATACCCGTCGACGACACCGAAATATGGAGTGCCGCTTGGGGTTTGAGGTGCGGTGGATCAATAGTGAGTACCGCCGTTGCGCTGTCGTCAAACGTCACGTTGGGGTCTGCGCCCCCAGCGCAGTAAATCGTGACCGGTGGCGATTTTTCCGTCATGGCGGTGTTGTAATTCGAGGCGCAGTAGGGCGGCGTCGCGACGGTGATTGGAATGGCTGGTCCGTCGGGTGATCCCGCGTGAAAGCTGTAGGTGTAGGCCGGCGCCGGCTCCTTCGCCAGCACAGTGAGCGGGTCGGGCACCACAAAGAGAGTCGCCTTGTTTATCACGAGGGTGGCCGTCGACGTCGTGTCAAAGCCGTAGGTGCCGTCGCTACCTCCGCTGCACGTAATGGCACCCGCATAGCGGCCAATAGCCCACGTACCGTCGTAACTTGAGGTACATATCGGCGCAACGGCAATCGTCGGTGACACCAGAGCCCCCGCCGGACTGCCGCTGTGCAGCGTGAAGGTGTACTCAGGAAGTGCGTCGCCATAGGTAATCACCTGATTGTCCGGCACCACGTAGAGGGTGTCGCCCGCGCCGTGAGCGTGACGAATGCCCTCCGGTTCACCATTTGCCGAAAGCGTCACCTCGGTCGTGACGTGGAGCAGCGAGCCCAGTGTCGTCACCGCTCCAGCGGGCACGCTAACGAAGCTGGCACCCAGTACGACTGCCGCCAACACCAGTGGCGCTAGCAGCGCGCCAACGAGTGCGAGTCGCACGCGCCGGAGTGCCATGGAAGTTCGCGAAGCACGCATCAGGCCTCTGTCCCCACCGTGAGCGGTGCAGTGCTGTGGGTAGTTGTTCGTTGCGTGTCAGTCATCGCGCATCCATCAATTACTTACGTACACAGCGTTGAGCCCAAAGGCCCATTTGAGCTGTGCGGGGCTCGTAGTTTCAGTAACCGAGACCGCCGAACCAGCGGTACCCTTCAACGCTGCGGTCAAGAATGCGGCGGTCGACTGCGCCCGCTGGGTGGCGAGCAAGGTATTACCCGCATTGACGTACCCCGTCGCTAGCACGGCCAATACTTTTGCGGTTCTTAGCGCCAGCGCGTACCGCTTGAGTGAGGCCTGGTCCGCCGCGGTCAAGGTTGATGAACCGGGAGAAAAGAGCACGTACAGCGACTGAGCGTGCGGCGTGGCGAAGGTGACAGTGACCGGTAGGGCTCGACCGAGGGCGTAAATACCGTTGGCCAGATTGATCGCGGTCACCACGCAGGTGCCGGTGTGCGTTGCCGAGAGGAGGCCGGCCTTGACGCTACAGCCCGCCCCGGTGACCTGGTAGTGATACGAGCGGACGCCGAGCCCACCCGTGGCCGAAAGTGTCAGCGGTGATCCGACAACGCCGACCGTCGGTGACGTCATCTGTACGGGGGCTTGAGGCGCGAGGGAAAAGACAACTGTCGAGGGTGTTGTTGACGTGCTCGCGTAGATGGTGTTGGCGGCATTGGTCGCTACCACCACGCAGGATGTGCCGGTGGTGGCCGTCAGCGTGGTGCCGGCGAGGTAGCACGACGGCCCCTGGACGGCGAACGAAAGTGATCGAGTCCCCGAACCCCCGGATGCGGTCAAACGGATAGGCGTGCCCGCCACGCCACTCAGGGGTGACGTGAGGAGCAAGGGGGCCTGCACCGCCCAGTTGAAATGGATGGTAAACACCGGTGACGTCGTCGCCTGGTAGTAGCCCGTCTGGGCGTTGAGTGCCGTGACCGCACAATTCACCGATCCCGTCGCGGTCAGCGAGGTGCCCGCGAGCGAACAACCCGCCCCCGTCACCGAGAACGACACGGGTGTCGTGCCCGAGCCACCTTTTGCCGAAAGCGGCAACGGGGTGCCGGCGGTACCCGACGATGGCGCAACGACTGAGAGCGCTGGTGCCACAATGCGAGCGATACTGAGTTGTGCGGTGGCGCTAACGTCGAACTGGTAGTTCAAGTCACTGCCCTGCACGCAGCGAATGGTGAGTGGGCTGCGCGCCGCTGGCGTCGTCGGGCTGTAGGGACTTGAGCATATGGGAGTCACTTCGATGATGGGAGTGACCACCGGGCCGCTGGCCGTGTTGGCGTGGTAGGAAAAGACGTACGTCGGCGTCGGGTCGAGAGCGTTGAGGTGGAGAGCGCTTGGCGTGACGAAGAGCAATGCTTTGCTGAGATGAATCGTCTGGGCATCAGCTGTCGCGACGTAATTCACGTCGGCATCCACCGACAATGTCAGTACGCACTCCCCCGTTCCCGAGGTGAACGTCACCCGTACGCCGGACACCGCGCACGATGGGTTGGATGAGGTCAGTGTGACACCTCCCACATCGCCAACGGTGAGACCGTAGGTCACCACGTAGGTGGTGCCGAACGTTGCGGAGCCGGGTGATGAATGTATGGCGACCACCGGTGACGCCTGAGCAATCGTCACCTGGGCCGACGCTGAGGTGTCAAAGACGTAGTTCTGGCCAAGCCCCCCGGAGCAGCTCACGGTCAGAGGTGAAAGGGCCACACTGGAGTGTGCCGTGTACGGCGACGAACAGTGTGACTCCACGGACGGGCTCACACTTACCGCTGGACCACTCACCGAACCAAGGTGGTAGGTGAAGGTGTAGGTCGGGACGGCATCGCCGTAGGTCAGCGCCAGATCGTCAGGCACGACAGCGAGAGCGACTGGCGAAATTGTCAGCGGCGCCGTCGTTGACACGTCGAACACGTAGTTGGGGTCGAGTCCAGCGGCGCAGTGAATCGTTAGCGGTGATGCGGGCACATTGGTCGTGGCGTCGTAGGACGAGGTGCAGACGGGGTCTGTTTCGAGCGTCACCGATGCTGGCGATCCCGACGGGGAGTCGGTGTAGAAGCTGTAGGTATAGAAAGGCGCTGCGTCACCGTAGGTCATACTCTGCGCATCAGGGACGACGTACAGCAGAATCGGCGCAATGACCAGCGGCGCGGTCGACGTCGTATCAAAAACGAAGTTGGTGTCGTAGCCACCGCTACACGTGATGGCGGTTGCGTACGTCCCCGCGTTCCACGTCCCGTCGTAGTCCGACTGACACGAGGGCTCCGAAGCGACTGAGGTCAAGAGCAGGGGGCCCGATGGTGAGTTCAGATGGTATGAGAAGGTGTAGTACGGCGACGCGTCGGCGTAATTGATCCGTTGGCCGTCGGGGACCACGTAGAGCGTTAGCTGCGCAATAACAATCGAGGGCACCACGGAAACGCCGTAGTCGGAGCCGTAGTTAGACGGGCTCGTCGGATTCTGGTCACCGCCACCGACGTAGGTAGCGGTGATGAGGTCGCCGGCCGCTTCGCCATTGGTATCGGCACAGTGCGCCACGAACTCCTCGCCGCTCAGGCCACTCGGGCCGCGGTCCACCCACTTCGTTGAGCTACAGGCCGGCACGCCATTGTCATTAATTACCAACGTGCCGGTTGGTGCAGGTTGGCCGCGAGGGATCACCATGGCGACCTCGTAGGTGTTCGTGAATCCGCCAATCGGATTACCCGTCAGGGTGAAGCTCGTGGCCAACTGGTTGCAGGTAATCACGCCCTGACAACGATCGGTGACGTCCGTCCCCGGCGCCACGCGCCAGCCGGAAATATTTTGGGCGAATGCCGAAGCCCCCTGAAAGAGGAAACTCATGTCCGTCACGGCAGCGGTATCCCACCGGGACAACGGCTGATTGAAGGCGGTTGCCGCGGCAAACGTCGCACTCATCGTCGTCACATTCGAGGTGCGCCACGCATTGAGCGGCTGGTCGAACGCCGCTGCCCCCTGGAAGGCGTAGTTGAGCGACGTCACGTGACTGACATCCCATCCGCCCAAGGGTTGGTTGAAGGAAGTCGTATAACTAAAGGCGCCATCGAGCGTGGTGACGTTGGCAGTGTTCCATTGGACGAGTGGCTGATTAAAAGACGTCGCGTATTCAAACAGGTAGCTCATATCGGTCACCTGAGCGGTATCCCAGTGAGCGAGTGGCTGATTAAACGACGTTGCACCCGCGAACAGATACGCCATGGTGGTGACGTTGTGCACATCGGAAAAGAGCGGGCTATTAAAACTCGTCGCTCCGGCGAACATGCCACTCAGTGCCGTCACGTTCTGGGTGTCGAGGTGGGTCAACGATTGGTTGAAGGCTGACGCTCCCTGAAACATGCCGCTCATGTCTGTCACGTTGGAAGTCGAGGTAAAAATAGGTGCGTCGAAGCTCGTCGCCCCCAAGAACATGGCTGCCATGCTGGTGACGGCACTCATGTCCCAGTGCGTGAGTGGTTGATTGAAGGCGCTCGCCAATTCGAACATGCCGTCAGTTGTTTGCACGGCTGCGGTGTTCCAGCCATCAATGGGTTGATTGAATGCGCTCGCCCCGAGGAACATATACGCCATGTCGGTCACCGCACCGGTCTGCCACGTGAGCAGCGGCTGATTGAAGGCACTGTCGTTTGCGAACAGGCCGTTCATTGACGTCACCGAGGCAGTGTTCCACGACGCCAACGCTTGATTGAATGACAGAGCCCCCGAAAACGTTGCCGTCATGCTGGTAACGCTCGCGGTGTCCCAGTGGTCGAGCGGGTGATTAAAGGCGGTGGCTTGCTGGAAGAGGTAGTCCATTGACTTGACCGACGAGGTATCCCACACATTGAGTGGTTGGTCGAACGATGAGGCGAATTGAAAAAGCCCGTTCATGTTGGAAACGCGGTGCACATCCCATGAATTCAGTGGTTGGTTAAAGGCCGTGGCGTTCTGAAACATGAAGCTCATGTCGGTGACGCCGCTGGTGTCCCACCCATCAAGACGTTGGTTGAACACTGGGTCACCGGCAAACATGAAGGTTGTTGACGTGTCCGCACCGGACAGCAAAAACAG
>DAIPLC010000179.1:0-1730 GCA_036769405.1 Acidimicrobiales bacterium | reverse complement strand
CGAAGAAGCGGGTTGGGATGGCTTCTTCGTCTGGGACCACCTCCGCTACAGCCCACCAATTCGTGACATCGCCGATCCCTACCTCTGCCTCGCCGTCATGGCCCAACGCACGTCACGCCTCGTGGTCGGTCCGATGGTTACCCCACTCATTCGTCGACGTCCCCAGGTGCTCGCGCGACAAGCCGTGACCCTCGATCACCTCTCGAACGGTCGCTTGGTGCTGGGCTTTGGCATTGGGGACGATTATCCCGACGGCGAGCTGGCCTGCTTTGGCGAACTGACCGACGCCGTCGAACGAGGTCGGGCGCTCGATGAAGGGCTCACCGTGTTGACGGGACTGCTCTCGGGTGAGACGGTGGACTTCGAGGGTGACTACTTCCAGGCCCGTCACGTCTCGTATCAGCCGACGCCGCTCGCCCCTACGGGTATTCCCATTTGGACGGCCGGTCGGTGGCCGAACGCGGCGCCCATCCGACGAGCCGCGCGACACCAGGGAATGATGGTCATTCAGATCACCGAACCGGAGCAGGTCGTTGCACTGCGGCAGCAACTTGCCGACGCTGGCGCCAACCTTGACAGCTTTGATATTGCCGTGTGGGGGCAGCGCGACGAAAAGATGGTCTACCGGCCCGATGACCGCTACGACGCGTGGGCGGCCGCCGGCACCACCTGGTTTCTCACCGGACCGGGCCCCTTCGGTCTCGTCTACGACGAGGTTCGCGACTACGTCGCGGCGGGGCCAGCGCGCTAGTGCGTCGACTTCTTTAGAAACGAATCACGGCAGCCGGGGCAGCAGAAGTAGTACCGCTCGCCCCCAACGTCCGCCGTGGTACTCGCCGTGGCGATAGTGACGTTCATGCCGCAGATGGGGTCCACGGCGTAGCGGGTGGATGCCGGCCGCTTGCGACCCTGTCGCGCAATGACGAGAACGGCTACCAGCACGACGAGTGCAACCACGTTGAGTGTGGTGGTAATGACACTCAAGTGCAGGTTGGGAGTGATCGCGTGGTCACTGCGGTGCGGTACGAGGCCCAGGGCACCGAAGAGGGCCTCGGTGAGCAGGCCCGTGGCGCTCATGACGAACCAGAAGGCGAGGGCGAGGCGTCGGGTGACGCGCGGGCCGTAGAAGGCGACGTAGATTGCCAGCAAGGGAATAGTCAGTAAGTCGGCGTAAATAAAGGAGAGCGTGCCACCAAAGGAGAAGCCCTGGTGCCAGAGGGCATTGGCCAAGGGGATGTTGCCGACTGAACAGACGAAACTCACGGCGGCAATCACCGGTCCGATGACTGCGTTTTCGAGGGTGCCCAGTAGTCCGTGATGGGTCAGGAAGAGGAAGCGCCACGCGGCATCGGGTACCAGTTGTGCGCACGCTCCCGCCACCAGAAAACCAACGACTAGCTCAACCCGTAACATCGTGAGATCGCCCACCGTGAAGGCGGCCGCGTCGTAGAGAGTGGAGGGCTCGTTGTCCTCCGTCGCTGACGGCGATTCTTGGGTCGTCATCGTGCGCACCACGCGGGGTAGTACGAGGGCGAGGATGGCGATCATGATGACGCCGCCAACAACCTCGGCGACTGCGAAACGCCACCCCATCAGGGTCCAGAGCACGAGACCGAGGTCGACGACGAGGTTCGTACTGGCCACCATGAAGATCATGGACGTGGTGAAGTCACTGCCCTTGTCGTACAGGCTCTTGGCGATGGCGCTGGCGGCGTAGGAACAACTCGAAC
>DAIPLC010000073.1:0-7293 GCA_036769405.1 Acidimicrobiales bacterium | reverse complement strand
ACGAGCGCGTTTTTCCCCCCGAGCTCGAGTGTCACGTAGGTCAGGTGTTGCGCCGCCGCCTCCATGACTTTCCGTCCCGTCTGGGTCGAGCCCGTGAAGGTCACCCGCTCAATGCGCGGGTTCGCCAGCAGGGCTGGGCCCGCCCCTATGCCGTTCACGGCATTCAGCACCCCGGGTGGAAGCACCTGATTAGCGAGTTCGATGAGTCGGAGGATGGCGAGTGGTGCTTGCTCACCCGGCTTGACGACGACCGTATTACCAGCGGCCAAGGCGGGAGCACACTTCTTCGCAACGTGTTGGACCGGCCAGTTAAAGGGCAAGATGGCCGCAACGACACCGTAGGGCTCAAAGGCCACGTGGGCCTCGACTGGGCCCTGATGAATGAGCTGACCATGAATCGTGTCCGCAATACC
Organism: Acidimicrobiales bacterium; assembly: GCA_036769405.1. Lineage (GTDB taxonomy): Bacteria > Actinomycetota > Acidimicrobiia > Acidimicrobiales > RAAP-2 > RAAP-2. Next base: position 6,880 of record DAIPLC010000073.1, on the reverse strand, counting down.
GGCGTAGTAGTCAAAGTTCGTGTGACTCGAAACCACGTCAACGCGAAGGGCGTCGCGCTTGGGTTTTCCTACCTCACGAGCGCAGAGCTCGGCGAGTTCTTCGGCGTGTTCCCGAATGAGTGCGGCCACGGCGCGAAGGTAGCCCGCCCGCTCGCGGGGAGAAAGATCGCGCCAGTTCGTCTCGTAGGCCTGACGAGCACTCGCCACGGCCGCATTGACGAGCGCGTCATCGGCAATCGCCACTCGCCCGAGGACCGACGCATTGGCGGCTTCGAGAACGTCGTACGTGGCCACGCCCTCGGGCACCACCCAGGCCCCATCGATAAAGGCACCCCACGTTTCGTGCTGGCCCAGGACCGCATCAGACAGGTGCGTTCGTGACGTTTCCATTTTTCCCCCCGCTCCACTACTGCCTCAAAAATACCGAGTGGCTCGTGAGCCACGAATAAATTCTTTTCGTACCGCTCAGGTCTCGCGAAGTGTCCGCAAGGTAGTGACCATCGACGGCCCCCACGCCCGTACGACCCGCTCATGGGAGTCGGCGACGGCCTGCAGCGTTGAATCTCCGGGCACGAGCACCCACGTTCGTGGTTGCACGTAGGGCCGGGCCACCGCCCAGGCCGATGGAGCGGCGATGACGACGGCGTCGGCCTCGCCCAGCACGGTCGCATCGTCCGCCGTCACCTCGGCCGACCCCGTCTCGTAACAGGCCACGGACGCCACTTCGAGTCGGGGCGACAAGGCACCGGCGATGTCACCATAGGGATGGCGGGCGCCGAGAATCAGCACGGGACCGGTGGTGATGTGTGGCGCCAACGTCAACACCCCTTCGTCGGTGCTCCTCGTGACCATAAACCCCGCCTCCTCCAGCGACGAGGCGGTGGAGTGCCCCACTGTGAATACCTCACGTGGCGTTGCCATCGCGTTGTGACAGAGCGGCAAGTACCGGTCCGTGCGGCGACTCGTGACGATCAGCGAGGCAAAGCGTCCGTAGTGGGGACTGCGACGGAGTCGATCGTCGACGTCGGCAAGGTCGTCGTAGTGGGTCACCGTCAGGGGAACCTCAGCCACAGTGAAATCCTCCGGGAACTGCTCCCGCAGGGCGTCGTTTAGACCGCTCTCACGAGTGAGTACGACGCGCCACGGGGTCACGGCTCACTCCACCAACGCCGCGCCACCGCGTTCGTCACGCAAGTACGACGCCAGAGCGGTGCCGAGGGCCTCGGGGTCATCACCCTCGCGCACGGCGCGCACCGAACGAACCCCATCGCGGTGGGACATCACCGCTGAGACGTGGACCTGATCAGCGTGGGCGGTGGCGTGGGCGGCCACCGGAAGAGAACAGCCAGCCCCGAGTTCTCGCAGGAATGCGCGCTCCGCCAGGAGTTCCCGTCCGGCCAAGACGTCGTGCAGTTCAATAAGGTGCGCGCGGGTGTCCACGTCATCACTTCGGCACTCGAGGGCAAGGGCTCCTTGCCCCACTTGTGGCACGAACCACGATGGGTCGAGATACTCCGCCACCATGCCGGTCAGATTAAGTCGCGTGAGGGCCGCGGCGGCAGCCACAATGGCGTCCACGCCATTTCCGACCTGGCTGAGCCGGGTCGCCATGTTGCCGCGCAGTTCAACAATCGTGAGGTCGGGACGACGTTCCAGCAAGAAGGCACGACGCCGAGGTGACCCAGTGGCGACGGTGGCGCCCGGACCGAGCCCCTCGAGCGAGCGACCGACCAGAACATCGCGGGCGTCAACTCGCTGCGGCACGCAGGCAAACACCAGCCCCTCGGGCGTCACGCTCGGGAGATCCTTCGCTGAGTGCACGGCAACGTCGGCGCGACCGTCGAGCACGGCTCGTTGGATCTCCACGGCAAAGGCACCTTGGCCACCAAAAGAGGCAATCGGCACGTCGAGTCGTTGGTCAGCCTGCGTTTCGAGCGGAACAATCTCGCTCGCCACACCAATGCGGGCGAGACGTTCGGCGACGTACGTCGCCTGCAGCATGGCCAGCGGTGAGCGGCGACTCGCGAGGCGCAGCATTACTCGAGGCCGAACAGAACTCGGGTCGCCTCACTCAGACGTAACCCTTGGTCGGTGCCGGCCATGTCTTTCAGCACCGTGGTCGGTCGGTGGGCGATCTTGGCGACCACGCCGCGCACCAGCGATTGCACCATCTCGGCCTGTTCGGGGGTAAGTCCGTCGAGGTCACTCGCACGACGGGTGAATTCACTCACCACGACCGAATCGAAGTACTCACGCAACTGCGTCACCTGCGAGGCTGCGCCACGCGCCCGCTGGTCGTCGAGGAACTTTTCAACGTCCTCGCGCACAATAAGTTCGGCCTGATTCACCGCGTCACGACGATCATCCAAGGCACGGTCAATGCGCTCACGCAACGTCGTGATGTCCAGCCGGGTGACGTGCGCGAAATCCGCCACCTCGCGCTCGACTCCGTGCGGTACCGCAAGGTCAACGAGCGTGACTGGGTGGGGCAAGGGCGCCACGTGCGCTGAAGAAATAAGTGGTGCGGGTCCATCGGCCGCCACGATGACTAGCGACGCAGTTTCGAACGTTCCCGCCAGTGCATCCAGTCCGACCGCTTCAATTCGGGCGTCGTCCAATTCGGCCACGACCGCGTGGGCTCGTTCCAACGTGCGGTTACACAGGGTGACGCGAGTGACGCCTTCGAACTGCAACAGACTTCGCACCACACCGGTGCCCAACTGGCCGGCGCCCACCACCACCGCGTGGGTGTTGTTGGGCTCGCTGACGGCAAAAGCGGCCTCAACGGCGGCGTGGGCGAAGCTCGTCGTGCCACGGGCGATGGTCGTTTCGTGACGAACGCGACGCCCCGAAGCGATGGCCCGCTGGAAGAGTTCCGTCAAGGCACTCGAGGTGACGTGCTCATCCTGCGCTCGCTCGAGCGACCGACGAAGTTGCCCCAGGATTTCGAACTCGCCGGGTACAACGGACTTCAATCCGGCGGCCACGGTAAAGAGGTGGCTCGCCACCCCACGATCGAAGTGAATGGTGAGCGCGTCATCGAAGTCAGCGACATCGGTACCAGTGACCTCGGCCAGCGTCGAGGTGATTTCGTCGATAGCGCCGTGAAAGCGCTCACTCTCGACTACCACCATTGTTCGCATGCAGGTCGATACCACGACCGCGGCAGTGATATTGCGGTGGCTAAGGAGCGTACGCAGTACTTTGGCCGCCATCTCGTCGGTTAGGGCCACCCGTTCGCGAAGCGCTAACGAGGCGTGTTCGTCGTCGAGACTTAGAGAGAGAAGTGCCACGTTACGCCCGTTTTCATTGCCATCAGTCTAGGACCGTGGGGGGAAATCGGTGACTGGCGTCACCGGTGGCAGTGACGGCTGCATGTCGGCGAAATTCACCGAATTCAAGAGATGAAAGACCAGCACTTGGAGTTCAATCGAAAGGTCGACGTACTGCACCTTCGTGGCAATCGGCACCTGCAATACCGACGGTGAGAAGTTGAGAATGGCGGGAATGTGCGCGGCCACCATCCGATCGGCCACGCTTTGGGCCGCCGCTGCCGGCGTGCAGATGACACCGACGGTGGCGTTCATCATTGGCTCCTCGATTGACCGCACCAGGTGACCGGCAATCTCGGTACCGATGAGTGCGGGATCAGCATCGTAGAGACCCGCCACGGTTGCCCCACGAATCAGAAAATTTGAGGAGTTGATCAGGGCTTGGCCGAGATTTCCGATTCCCACCAGCACGACGCTGTACTCGCGGTCGTGTCCGAGAGCGACTGAAATGCGCTCGTTGAGCTGGTGTACGTCATACCCGGCGCCGCGTAGACCGAACGGCCCGAGGCCGGCCAGGTCACGCCGGACCGTCGTGGCTGTTACGCCCGTGCGCTCAGCAATGGTGAGTGATTCAATGCGCTCGTTGCCACTCCGTGCGTACTCTTCAACGATGCGTTGGTAGAGCGGCAAGCGTCCAATCGTCGGGTCGGAAAGCTTTCGCGAACGAGGTCGATGCGTCGCCATTGACTAACGCTAGCCAATGAGTGAAGCAAACTCAGTGTTACCGAGCCATATTGCGGCTGCGCTCGGCTGCGGAGGCCACCGCTTCGAGGAAGGCTGCGCGAACAGCGCGCCCTTCCAGCATGCGCAACCCGGCCGCCGTAACGCCACCGGGACTCGTGACCTGGTACCGAAGCTCCTCGGGACGCTCCCCCGATTCGCTCAGCAAGGCGGCCGACCCCTCAAAAGAGGCCACCACGAGCTGGGTTGAGATGTCGCGCGACAAACCTTGGTGGACACCGGCTTCGATCAGGGCTTCCACCACTAAGTAGAGGTACGCAGGCATGGGGCCAGAGAGACCCGATACGGCATCGATCTGGCGCTCGGTCACGCGCACGACGACGCCCACCGCGCCCAGTACCGAATCAGCCCAGTCGAGGTCTGCGCTCGTGCAGTGGGCACCGCCGGTAATGGCGGAAACTCCCTTTCCGACGAGCACCGGCGTGTTGGGCATCGAGCGGATAACGGCCACGGCACTGGTAAAGCAGGCCTGAAGCCGTTCGGTGGAGAGACCAGCCACGACCGACAATAGGCGGGTAACCCCGACGGCGCTGCACAGACGGGCCATGCCCTCGGCGTAATCGGGCTTGACACACAAGACAACGCCCGTCTCCGGGCCCACCTGGTCAGCGGTGAGTTCGGTGGCGACCGTCACGCCGGAGAAGCGGTCGCGAAGCACCTGGGCCTTCTCGTCGCCGCGCTGAATGATGAGCAGTTCAGAGGGGGCACACCATTGAACACGCAGCAGGCCCTCAGCGAGGGCTGCGCCCATGCGGCCACCGCCGAGAATAATCAAACGAAAGGTCATAGGTTCACGCTAGTTGAGCCCGTTTAGGTTCAGCAACGAACGAGCGCGGACGCTCGAATGGCGTGCACCAGAGACACCAGCGCACGGGCCGCGCTCGACCAGGTGTAACGCTGGGCTAGCAGGGCTGCGTTGTTCGAGAGCGCGTGGTGCTCGTCCGCTCGCATGACTGCAGTCACCGCAGTCGCCCACTGTGCGGGGTCGCGCGTCTCCACTAATGCGCCGTTGACGCCGTCTTGGACGAGCGTCAACAGACCGCCCACCGCGCTGGCAACAACCGGGGTGCCGCATGACGAAGACTCGAGAGCCACCAGACCGAAACTCTCGGAACGTGAGGGCACCAGTGTGACGTTGGCCGCACGCATCCACGTCGACAGGGCAACGTGCGACTGCGGGGCCACGAACAGGACCCGGTCGATAACACCCGCCTCGGCCACGCGCGCGTGCAGTCGTGACAACGTCGTCGGACCATCAGGTCCCGAAGGGCCACCGATGATGGCGAGCGAGGTATCGCCCCCCTGATCGCGCAGAGCGATCAGGGTCTCCAGTGCCAATTCGACCCCCTTGAGCGCCTGCAGTCGACCAACGTAGAGCAAGAGGTCGGTCGCACTGCTGAGACCGAGGGCTTGGCGCGCTGCCGGCCGATCGCCGGGGGAAAAGAAGGCTCGTTCGACCCCGAGCGGCACAATATGAACACGTGCGGGGTCGGCGTTGTAAAAGGTCGCGAACTGCTCCGCTTCAACATCACAGCTGGCGAGTACGGCGTCGGCGCAGGCGAAGATGGTCTGCTCCTCCAGCGCTCGCATGGCCGATTCACCCTCGAAGTGGTCAGCCTTCACTCGCTCGAGCGTGTGGAACGTCACCACCAAAGGAATGTCGCGCTCGTGCTTGAGGGTATGTCCCACCATGGCGCTGAGCCAGTAGTTGGCGTGAATGGCGTCGGGGTCACCCATCTGGTCGAAAATGGCGGCCACGCCACGAGTGAACTCGTCGAGGTAGTCGAGGAGCTCGAAACGATCGAGGGGCCGAAGTGGGCCTGCCTGCACGTAGTGAACGGTGTAGCCCGGCTCAACGTGGACGGTGTCGGCGACGTAGGGGTTATCCCGACGAGTGAAGGCGTGCACGTCGTGACCTTGGCGCGCCGCTGCTGTGGCAATTTCTCTGGTATAGACGTTGGCGCCGCCGGCCGAGGATGTGCCGGGCTGACTCTGCGGGTCGGTGTGAAAGAGAATCTCCGCAATACGAGTCACAGCGCGAGCCTAGCGCCGAAACCCGACAAATCAAGTCGGCATTTAAGATTCTCGACCGGTGTCTCGCACGAGATAGCGCACCTGACGAGCGGGAATGAGGCCAAAGGTTCGAGAATCCGTGGAAAAAGAGGGGTTGTCGCCCCGAATATCGAGCAGTCGTCCCTGCCGCGCGACACATCGCTTGAGTAACAGTCGCTCCGGCTCCCGGGGATCAGGCACCACGACCACATCCCCGACGCGCACGCCACGCCAACGTCGGACCGCGAGCAGCGTCGCACCGTCGGGGAAGGTGGGCATCATGGACGCTCCCTCCACGACGATTCGACGCAAAAAGAAGGACACGACTCGGCGCATGGGTGCATGGTAGGCGACGAGCGTGACTATTCTGACCATGGAATAACAAACGTTTGACCTCGACTCGAAAGGTGACCAATGTCGCTTCGTTCCCTCCTCACCCACCTGGTAGCCACCAGCCCCGCATTGACGGTGTCGGCTCACTGCGACCTCCCTTGCGGCGTCTACGACCCCGCCCAGGCCCGCATCGACGCACAGTCGGTGAAGGCTTGCATGGAGAAGTACGCCGCCTCGAGCGACGCAGACTTCAAGACCCGCGCCCTCATCATCAAGGAAGAGCGTTGCGAGGCCGTCAAGCACCACCTGTGGGTCCTCTGGACTGACTACTTCAAGCCCGAGCACCTCGCCGCTCACCCCGACCTCCACGACCTGTTCTGGAAGGCCTCCAAGAGCGCTGGCGAAGCCAAGAAGACCAACGA
>DAIPLC010000072.1:0-7350 GCA_036769405.1 Acidimicrobiales bacterium | reverse complement strand
CACGCGCATCCCGGGTGGCACACTCGAACGGGGACTGCTCCTCAAGCTTCGATTCAGCCTCGATCTGTACATCAACTACCGCCCGTTCCGTGGCGTGCCCGGCTCACTGGCCGAGGGCTGTGAATTCGCCATTGTCCGCGAAAATACCGAGGGCCCCTACGCCGGTGAGGGCGGCATCCTGCGTCACGGCACCCCGCACGAGATTGCCACGCAGGGGTCGGTGAATACACGGTTCGGCGTGGAGCGCTGCGTCCGCTACGCCTTCGCTCGGGCGAATCGCCTCGAACGCAAGAAGCTGACCCTGGTCCACAAGACCAACGTGTTGACCTTCGCTGGTGATCTGTGGAGTCGCGTCGTCGCCTCCGTGGCTGCTGAATTCCCCGAGGTCGAGGTTGACTACAACCACGTCGACGCCGCCTGTATCTACTTCGTGGAGAATCCACAGCGCTACGGCATCATCGTGACCGACAACCTCTTCGGTGACATCTTGTCCGACCTCGCCGGTGCCGTCACCGGTGGTATTGGCTACTCGGCGTCGGGCAACATCAACCCCGAAAAAACGGCTGCCTCCATTTTCGAGCCCGTCCATGGTGCGGCACACGACATCGTCGGACAGAATAAGGCCAATCCACTCGCGGCCATCTCCTCCGCCGTACTGTTGCTGGAGCACCTGGGCGAAAATGATGCGGCCACCCGCATTGACGCCGCCGTGCGAAACTTTGATGGTGACCCGAGCGCGCTCGGGACATCGGGAATTACTACGTACATCCAAGAGAGGTTGTAAATGCCTATTACCCCAACAAAGAAGATCTGGATGGACGGCGAGTTTGTCGACTGGGACAACGCGACGACCCACGTCTTGAGCCACACCCTCCACTACGGCATGGGCGCCTTCGAGGGCATTCGTGCGTACAAGACGCCAACCGGCGCGGCCATTTTCCGCCTTCGTGAGCACATGGAGCGTCTGGCCCGTAGCTGTAAGGTCCTCATGATCGACCTGCCCTACACCGTTGATGAACTTTGTGAGGCCGCTCTCGAAACGGTCCGCGTCAACGGCCTGAGCGACGGCTGCTACATGCGCCCCCTCGTCTACCTCGGCTACGGCGAAATGGGTATCTACCACCGCAACTCCAAGGTGCAGACGGTGATCGCCGCTTGGCCGTGGGGCGCCTACCTGGGTGACCACGGTCTCGAAAATGGCGTCCGCATGATGATTTCGTCCTGGACTCGTCACTCGGCAACCTCGATGCCCACGGCGTCGAAGACCGTTGGTGGCTACGTCAACTCGAGCCTGGCCAAGGACGAGGCGCTGCGCGCCGGTTACGACGAGGCCATCATGCTTGGGCACGACGGACGTATCTCGGAGTGCACGGGCGAAAACCTCTTCATTGTGCGCGACGGTCTCATCATTACCCCACCGCCTTCCGAAGCGGGTGCCCTGCGCGGCATTACGCAGGCCTCGGTGGTCACGATTGCTCGCGACCTCGGCTACGACGTGAGTTTCGAAGTATTGCGTCGTGACGACCTCTACTTGGCCGACGAGGCATTCTTGACGGGTACGGCGGCCGAAGTCGTGCCGCTGCACTCCGTTGACGACCGCATTGTGGGCTCCGGTACGCCCGGCCCCATCACGAAGCACGTGCAGTCCACGTACTTCGCGGCCGTCCGCGGTGAGCTGCCCCAGTACGAGTCGTGGCTGAGTCGGGCCTAGACCGCTAGTCTGCACCCGTGACCCAACCCACCTACCTCCCCGTTTCCCAGAGTGGTGACGTTCGCGCCACCCGTCCCACCGCAACGCCCGAATTCGGGCGTGCCCCGAAGGCTGGTCTGCAGCGACACGTGGCGACCTCGGCGCTGGCCGGGACGCCCGCCCCGGGCGAAGGCTTCGCGATGACGTTGGCCGAACGGGCCTGCCATGAACTCGTCGTGCCCGCTGGGGTCGATCACCACGACGTGGTGGCGGGGGTTGGCCTGGTCGCGGCCAAGCGTGCGTCGCTGGCCGGTCGTGGTCCCACTATTTACGATGTCCGTGCCGTCATCGAACACTTCGGCCTGCTCGGCGACTCGCCGGACTACGCCGTCTTTGGTGGTCTGGGCCACAGCTACGCCGCGCAGCGCTTGTTCGTGGACGCCGTCAGCGCCGAGGATCTTTTCCCGAACGCATAGGGGAAATCGCCCGCCGCGTGGCGAGATGGTGGTGCGACAGTCGCTAGGGTGAGGGCAGTAGTACCCGAGCGAAGAAACGAGTCGCGTATGTTGCCCACTTCATTGCTGTCCAACTCCACGGTGACGACGGTGGCCGGTGCCGCCGCCCTGCTCCTGGTGGTCCTCATTATCCTCTCCACGTTGGGCGCCCTCGTGACGTTCACCATTGTGGTCATCGCCAATCGGGCCGACCCCGATCCGACGGGCAAGCGCCCACTGGCGGCCTACCTCTTTGGCGGCAGTTTCGTGACCCTCGCGATCACCTACGCGGCCCTGGTGTCGCTGGCCTTCACGATCATCGACTTGCTGGGCTCGCACTCGAGTGACCCCTCCTCGCACGCCGTCAACGCCTACAGCGACAGCGTCGTGCGCTCACTGGTGCTCGGCACCATTGTGACGCTGATTGCCGGCTACGCCTACCTCATTCACCGGAAGCGGGGCATTGCGCTCGCCGAGTCGGACGATGACGCCTCCAGCCCTAGTAAGCGTGTCCTACGTGGCTACGTGGCCGCGATCAGCTTTCTCACGACCGTGATCGTCATTCTCGGCAGTATTGCCTTCTTCTACGTGATCTTCCAGCTGATTGCCCCGGGCGTCTTCATGGCCGCGGGTAACCGCGTGGATTCTTTGAAGACGTTGCTCGACGACGTGGTCGTCGTGGGCCTGGCCGCCTTAATTTTTCGGAGTCACCAGGCTCTCGTACCGGCCGATCAGCGTCTCTTCGCCGGACTGCGCTCGACCCCCAGCGCCGAGTAGGTAGCCGACTGAGCGGTCGCATCTGTGGTTTGATAGAAGGCCAGACCACAGCGAAGGATTTCTGATGTCCGCTCTCACCGCCTCTTCTCACGACCTCATGCGCCGCGCCCTCGTGGCGATCGATGAGGCCTTCGTGTTCGACATTGTCGACCAGATCAACCTCGTGGGGGTCAAATTGCCCGCGGTCGTCGCGGTGCCGCTCAAGGGCCTGCAGAAGAAGCACGATCTCGCCACGTTCGCGGCGGGAGCGCCCATTGACGCCGTGAGCGGCGTACTCGAACTGCTCTCCATGGAGGGACTCGAGCGCATCATCGATTTGTTGGGCGACCACGCGGAGAACCCCAATTTTGACCAGCTCAAGGCCGCCTCCGACGCCTACCGGGCCGAGGGTGGCACGCGAAACGACTTGATTGCCGTATTGGCTTTCGCCGCCGGCCAGGAATTTCCCGCGGCACCGAGTTGTCGTCAACTGCTGGACCAAGAGGCAGATCTACAGTTACCCGAGCTCACGATCACCGTGGGGACCACGTCTCTCCTGAGCCCGAAGGAGCAGGACGCCGCCGTGCTGGAGCAGCGTCGACTCCGCCGCGAGGAGGAGAAGGCGAAGAAGAAGGCCAAGGCCGAGAAGGCCGCTGCCGCCAAGTCGGCACCGGCCAAGAAGGTGAAGACGGAGAAGAAGGCCGCGCCAACACCGCCACCAACGCCAAGCCCCGTGCCGGTGCTGGAAGTCACGCGCCGCAGCGTGATGCTCACCCCCGCCGAAGCGGCCACCTTTGACCCCGGTCACCCGTTGGCGGGATGGGTCGTTATGACCGAAGTTCCCTTCGATGCCGTTGACCCCATGGCACCGGAAATGCAGGCCAAGGTTCGTCCAGCAGTTGTGGTGGCGGCCTCCGCTGAAGGGTTCTTGGTGCGGGGCGTGTATTCGCTCGAATCGCCGACGCGTCACCTCTTCCAGCCCTGGCGCCGGGCCCACCTCGACCACGTCAGTTACATCGATGACATCCGCATCGCGGTGGCCGCCGACGCGGAGCTCACCAAGTTGGTGCAGCTCAGCGACGAGGAATGGAACGGCCTGTTCTAGTCCGCAGCGGTGCGGATACGAATGAGAACGACGGCCCCGGTGAGTGCCAAAGCCAGAACGGCGAGCTGGACCCCGATGGAGCCACTGTGGGACTGCTGGCCCAGCAGCCAACGTTCGTCAAAGGCGCGGACTAACCCCCAGACGAGAAGGGTCACGCCGGTAACGAGGCCGACGCGAGGGGGTCGGCGTTCGATGCGCAAGAGACTCAGCCACAGCAGTGCATCCTCGGCCCCCTGAATCAGGGGCACCGGGACCCGCTTGCCCGCCTGCCCGTGGTAGTACATACCGAACCACTGATGGGTGAGGTGGCCACCACCGTCAACCATGAACTGGGGTCCCAGTACGCGGCCCAGTGCCCAGCCGGCCACCACGGCCGGCAGAAGCACATCGGCGAACGCGAGGGCTGTTGAGGCCGACCACCACCGACGCCGGAGCCCGAGGGCGACGGGGAGGGCGAGCGCGATGCCACCGAAGCTGGCGAGGCCGCCCTGCCAGACGGCGAACCAACTCCCGACGTGGCCTTGGTAGTAACTCCAGTTCGTGGCGATGTTGGCCGCACGGGCGCCGAGGAGTCCCGCGAGCAGCAGGGCGGCGACGTAGCGACCAAAGTGATCAGTGGGGTAGCCCCGTCGGTCGAGACGCCGTTCGGCATACTCAAAGGCGACGTAGGCCGCGATGGCCAGCCCGAGTCCGTAGAGGTGGAAGGTGAGCGGCCCTAGGTGGACGGCAATGGGGAGCGCCTTCACTAGGCGCGGGGACGACCGACGCCGGCGAAGCCGTAGCCGAGGCGAACCGGGGTGATATGGACTTGGTATCCCGTTTGCGGGGCCTCAATCATGTCACCGTGACCAACGTACATGGCCACGTGTTCGTCCCCGTTGTAGCCGTAAAACAGGAGGTCACCGGGCTGGATATCCCAGAGAGGTACCCGCTGGGTGTCATTGAACTGCGCGCCGGAGTAGTGGGGCAGGTAGATGCCGGCGGCGTCGTAGGCCAGCATGACGAGGCCCGAACAGTCCACGCAACTGCGCGATGCCCCACCCCAGCAGTACCACGTACCGAGAAAGCTCTCGGCGGTGCGAATGGCGACGTCGGCCGCCGGATTCGGACCGGGCGCCGAGGTGGTGGTGTTGACGTTCGACGTAGCAGCCGCTAAGGCGGCCCGAGCCTTGGCGGCTGCGGCGGCCGCAATAGCGGCGTAGTAGGAGGAAATCTTGCCCCGCACCGCGGCCAGATTGGTATTGAGTTTGCTCACGAGGTGATTGGCCTTGAAGAGAGCCGCTTTGGCGACGTCGGCTTGGTGACGAGCGGCTTGTACCTCATCGCGCAACTTGGTCTTCTCGAGGGTGAGGGCGACGCGATTGTTGGTCAAACGCGCAATCGTGCTGCCCACGTCACCTTCGGCCAACGAGTTGTAGATGTTCGTTGCCCCGGCGGTCGTGGCGCTGGTACCAAAGAGGGGGTTCGACGCGTTGACCGATCGGTGGGTGACGAAGGCGAAGACGGCGGCCGACTTGAGCTGCTCTCGACCCTTCGACACATTGGCCTCAATGGTGCGGACCGTGGCTCGCGTATTACGAATGCTGTTCAAAATGTTGGTGAGCCTCATGTGTGCGAGGTTGAACTTTTGACCGAGCACCTGGGCCTGGTAGTTGATCTTCTGCACCTGTGAGTACAAGTAGGCCGCTTGGGCCTTTTCCTGAGCGACCGTCGCGGCGCCGGCGGACGTGGCGAGTGGCTCCACAGTGCCGAGGCACATGGCGACAACGGCCAGCACCGCGAGGAGGCGGCGAATACCTCGCCCGACAACCGCGTGCACCGTCGCGAGGCGCGCAGGGCGCTCTACGAAAGTCATAGGGAGACTTTACCCCCTAGGGGCTTGGTTTCGTACTGAAAGATTAGCCGTGGCTCGCAAAAGTCCTGATCAAAAGATTCCATCGCGACGTGATTTCCCTCATCGGGCAAATGAAAAAAGATTTTTTCGTGCGGCGGCGTCGCTAACTCGTTTACAGTTTCTGACTATGAACGTAACTATGTTGCTCGCAGACGCTGTCCAGGTCGCCGATGGAAAGCTGTACATCTTGGGTGGTGGCTGGTCAGTCACGGGCCCCCAGCCCACGCCGGCCGGCATCGCTATCAAAATCGAGGTAACGGCCAACGAGTTTGACCGCAACCACCACTGGGAACTCTTCTTAGAGGACGCCGACGGCGCCCTCGTGCTGCTCGACACGCCCGAAGGGCCGCAGAGCCTCGAAGTGCGCGGTGACTTTGTTGCGACGGCTCCGGCCGACGCCATGCCCGGCACGCCGGTCATTGTGCCGATGGGCATCAACTTCGGTCCGTTGCCGTTGACGCCGGGTCAGCGCTTCACCTGGCGACTCGTCGTCAACGGCGAAAGCCTCGAGGGTTCGACGGCGTCGTTCTCGACCCGCCCAATGCCCGCCGAGCTCTAAGCACCGCGTCGCATCGGCGCATCATGAGTACCGCCTTTCGAAAGGCACTTCTCCGCAGCGCTCCCGCCCTGCGCCGAGAGTTGCCGTGGATTGGTCACGACGACCCCTGGGCGATTTTGGTCTCCGAGTTCATGCTCCAGCAAACCCAGACCAGTCGGGTCGTCGGCCCGTGGCGAGCATTTCTCGCCACATTCCCCACCCCCGCCACTTGCGCGGCGGCGCCCCTTGGCGACGTGTTGCGCGCGTGGGAGGGTCTCGGCTTTCACCGTCGAGCGAAGTTCCTCCACGAAGCGGCTATCGCCATCACGGTGGATTTCGCTGGCGTCGTTCCGAGCACGGTGGCTGAGCTTCGCCGACTTCCGGGCGTCGGGGCCTACACCGCGAATGCCGTGGCCTCCTTCGCGTTTGGGCGCCCGGTGGCCATTTTGGACACCAACGTTGGTCGCATCCTGGCTCGCGCCGTGGCGAATGAGCGATTGAGTCCCAAGCGCGCCCAAGAACTCGCAGACGAGTTGCGCGGTGAGGCCGAGAGCCGGCTGTTCAATCAAGCGATGTTGGATCTGGGGGCCCAGTTCTGCACGAGTCGGCCCCAGTGCGAGTCCTGTCCGGTGGCGCGAGAGTGCCGCTGGCGTTGCGATGGCGGCGCTGACCCCGCCGTGCTTTCGGGCGGTGTCTCGAAGAAGCAGAGTGCGTTTAATGGTTCAGATCGCCAGATCCGCGGGCGACTCCTCGCAGTGTTGCGAGAGCGGCCAGCCTCCACGGCCGATTTGCTCGAGCGTTCGGGCACGAGTGATGAGGGGCGGTTTCAGACCGTTCTTGAGTCACTGGTGAGTGACGGGCTGGTTGAACGCA
>DAIPLC010000071.1:0-7425 GCA_036769405.1 Acidimicrobiales bacterium | reverse complement strand
CCGAGGCAGCGACGGTCTTAGACGCCGACCCCGCTCGCGTGATTCACGGTACTGATGCCCTGCTGGAAAAGATGAAGTCCTTCACGCAAGGTGCCATCGAGGCCCTTGACGGGACCTACTTCGATATGGACGAACGCATTCGCTTCTGTGACGCCCGCCTCGCCCCCGAGGGCGGATCGTTGGCGCCGTACTACATCGCGCCGAGTGAGGACCTGTCTCGTCCGGGTACCACGTGGTTCCCAACGAATGGTCGCACCGAGTTCCGTTGGTGGCACCACGCATCGACCTGGTACCACGAAGGCGTACCGGGTCACCACCTCCAGTGTGCGGTATCAGTGATTGAACACGAGCGACAGAGTCGTTTTCACCGCCTCGAAGCCTGGTGCAGTGGCTACGGCGAAGGTTGGGCCCTCTACGCCGAACGTCTTATGCAGGAGCTTGGCTTCTTCAGCGATATCGCCGACGAGTTCGGTCACCTCTGCGACCAGGGCCTGCGCGCCGCTCGCGTGGTGGTGGACATTGGCATGCACCTCGAGCTGCCCGTCCCCGAGGGCTTCTGGCCACTCGGCTCGCTCGGTGACGTCAGTGGTCAGACCTGGACGGCGGAGATGGCGGTGCTGGTCCTAGAAGAGCTCGCGCTTCAGAGTCACGACATGTCCGTCTCGGAAGTCGACCGTTACCTGGGGTGGCCCGGTCAGGCCATCTCCTACAAGGTGGGCGAGCGCGTCTGGCTGCGGGCCCGCGAAGACGCCCGTGTGCGGCTGGGTGACCAGTTCTCGCTTCGCGCCTTCCACAACTACGCCCTCGCCCTCGGACCGATGGGACTCGATCCCTTTGAGGCCGAAATGCAGCGCTGGGACGGGCGCTAACGACGCGTTGTCGGTAGCTCTGCCTCGATCATGTCGAGGATGCGGTCAACGTCCGCGGTGGTCGCGAGCGGGTTCATGAAAGTGCACTTGAGGGCGGCTCGCCCCTTGATCTCGGTCCGGCCCAAAATGGCCTCACCTCGAAGCAACAACTGTTGCTGCACGAGGCGTAGGGACTCCGCGTCGTAGCCGGGGGCGTCGAAGACGCACGTGACCCCGTGAATGGGACTCACCAGCGCAAACGCCTCACGCGTACTGACCTGGTCGCCGCAGTACGTGGCGAGTGAGACCAGGTGCTCAATCATGGCGGCGAAGGTTGAACGACCGATGGTTCGCAGGGAAGCGACGACCTTGGCCGCGTCGAAGCGACGTGAGGTGTCGAGGGAGCGACCGACCAAATTGACCATGCCGTCGAGTTCGTCGCCTCGGTCGAGGTAGTTGGACTTCACCCGCAGAAGATTGAAACTGGTCTCGTCGCGCACCACGAGGGCGGAGGCGTTGAAGGGCTGCCACCAGAGTTTGTGAAAGTCGACGGTTACCGAGTCGGCCATCGCGATGCCGGTGAGTCGCGTCCGCAAGGTGGGCGACATGATGAAGGAACCTGCGACGGCACCGTCAACGTGGAACCACGCCCCGATGGCGCGTGCCCGCTCACCAATCTGGTCGAGTGGATCAATCGCCCCGAGGTCGGTGGTGCCAGCGGTCCCAACGAGAGCGATGATGGTTAGCCCCTCGTGCTGCAGGGAGCGAATCACCTCGTCGAGAGCGGCGATGTCCATAACACCAGCCTCGGTGGTGGGTACGGTCACGACGGCGTCGCGTCCGAGACCCAGCTGTCCGGCGGCGCGCTGCACGGAAAAGTGGGCCTGATCGGAACAGAGAATGCGCCACTGGTGGGCTTCAGGCGGCAGGCCCGACTTGAGAATGTCGACGCCGAGGGCCGCTCCGGCGTGGGAGCGGGCCAGGGTAATGCCGAGCACGTTCGAAGCGGTGCCTCCCGAAGTCATGACACCAGTTGACGTCGCCGGGAAGCCCAGCCGGTGGCCGAGCCAGCCCATGAGGTGCAACTCGAGAGCGGTGGCCATGGGGGCCTGGTCCCAGGAGTCCATGGATTGATTAGTCGTGGCGATGGCCATTTCGGTAACGACCGCCGACAGGGTCGTCGGAGGGTGCAGGTGAGCTACCGTCGCGGTGTCGGTCGGGACGACACCGTGGGCCCAGACCGTGGTGCCGAGTTCCTGCAACACCGTCGCAAGGTCCACACCCTCATCGGGACAGATGTCAAGGGAGCGGACTCGTTCGTGAAGCTCGAGTGGCGCCACCGACGACCGTGGGGCGTCTAGTGACTGATCAAGCGAGTTGATTACACCCAGGGCCGCGTGGGTCAGCCGCTCGCGACCGGCATCGTCAGTGCTCGCGAAGAGCGTGGACCAGGTCACTGGGCCGCCATGACGTCGGCCACCGCGGCGCGGAGTCGGCCGAGGCCGTCGTGCAGTTGGTCGTCGGTCATGATCAGGGTCGGCAACAGCTTCACAATGGTGTCGCCGCGGCCACACACTTCGACGATGAGCTGGCGCTGAAAGGCGGCCTGGGAGATGGCCTCGGCGAGTGGGGTGTCGAAGGTGTTGAGACCAGCGAGCATGCCGTTGGCCTGCACCTTAAAGCGACCGGGTCCGAACTCTTCGACCATGCCGGTGAGGGCGTCACGGACAATAGACCCCTGTCGTTCGGTGTTCTTCTGAAAGGTGTCGTCCTGCCAGTAGTGCGCAAGCATCGCGGCCGAGGTGGCGAAGGCCAGGTTGTTACCGCGGAAGGTGCCCGAGAACTCACCGGGACGCCAGGCGTCGAGGGAGGTGCGCACCAGGTTGATCGCCATGGGGAGACCCAGACCGCTAATGGACTTCGACACCGTGATGATGTCGGGGTCGAGGCCGCTGCCCTCGTGGGAGAAGAAGGGGCCGGTGCGACCAACACCGGCCTGAATTTCGTCGGCAATAACGAGGACGTCATAGCGGGTGGCGAGTGCGCGCACCGCGGCGAGGTACGCCGGATCGAAGGGGCGACAACCACCCTCACCCTGGGTGGGCTCGATCAAAATGGCGCCGATGCCCTCGCCGTTGATGGTGCCCCGCAGGGTCTCCTCCAGCAGCGTGAGATCGGCGTCGGTAACGTGCTCGACGAAGGGTAGGGCGACGAAGTGACCCACGTGCGAGACCGAGGGACGTGGCGCCATTGATTCCGAGACGGAGGCGGCCCGCAGACTCATGCCGTGGTAGCCACCGGTGAAACCGACGACCCCGTGCTTGCCCGTAACGCGGTAGGCCAACTGGAGAGCGGCCTCGACGGCCATTGCGCCCGTCGGTCCCACCGTCTGGACCACCATGTCAAGTTGGCGAGGCGCCAGCAGGTGGGTGTGGACGGCGTTGAGGAAGTCGCGCTTTTGTTCGGTGAAGGTGTCGAGGCTGTGGAGCAGCTTGCCGCTGCGCAGGTGTTCGATGGCCAGATCGACCAAGAGGGGATTGTTGTGGCCGTAGTTCAAGACGCCGGCTCCGGCGAAGAAGTCCAGGTACTCCGTGCCGTGCTCGTCAGTAATGAGAGGTCCACGGGCCGAGGTAAAGACCGTCGGCCACCTCCGGCAGTAGTAGCGCACATTCGATTCCAGTTGGTCGAAGATGGTCAACACGGGTTCCTCTCTATGGGGAGCGTCGGTTGCGTGCGTGCGCTCAGTGGTTTGTGGGGTTTGGACCTTGCCAGTACTCGATGGATAGTTGCACTTCAGCCGGACAAAGAACGCCGCGATTCGTCACGGGGCAATTTGGCCGGAGCAAAGTATTGCACACGAGGGTGGCTCGTTGGCCGAAAAAAATGTGAATGTGGGGTAACAATTCTTCATCACGCGTAACTGCGATTTTAGGCATCACGACCACGAGCGTTGGTGGGGCCACTGCTACATTCGCACCATGGGTTCATCCAACGCCGCCGCGCCGCTCGTGGGGTGCCACGCGCGGCCCAACGAGTCGGCGTGAGGTCCCGTGGCCGTACTCGCCATTGACCAAGGAACCTCGGGAACGAAGGCAATAGTCGTCGACGACGACGGGGTCATCCTCGGCGACGCGCTGGTCTCGGTCCGCCCCACCTACGGTGACGACGGCAGCGTGGAAGTTGATCCGCTTGCCTTATGGCAGTCCGTGCTCGACGCGGGTCGTGCGGCGATCATTATGAGTGGTGTTGTGCCCACCACGGTGGCACTGGCCAATCAGGGTGAGACGGTTCTGGCGTGGGACCCCGCGACGGGTCGACCATTATCGATGGCTCTCGTGTGGCAGGACCGCCGCGCTCAAGTTGTCTGTGACGAACGACGCCACCTTGAGGCCCGCGTTCGTGCCCTGACCGGTCTTGAACTCGATCCCTACTTTTCGGCGCCCAAGATGACGTGGTTGCGTCAGCATGTCACCACCCACGGGGTGGTGACCACGTCGGACAGTTGGCTGATTCACCAGCTCTGCGGCGCATTCGTTACCGACGGTTCAACGGCGAGCCGTTCACTCGTCTTCGACGTGGCGCGAGCGACGTGGGACGAGGAATTAGTCGCCGGCTTCGGGCTGAGCGCTTCCGACCTCCCTCGTCTCGTGGCCTGCGACGAAGTGGTGGGGGAGACCACGGTCTTTGGACCACCGATGAAGGTCGGCGGACTCATCGTGGACCAGGCCGCGGCGTTGCTGGCCCAAGGGTGCGTGGAGCACGGGATGGCCAAGTGCACCTTCGGTACGGGGGCATTTCTTCTCGTCAACGCCGGTGACCACGACGTCCGCTCGAGTGCCGGTCTGACCACCTCGCTCGCCTGGCAGATTGGCGCGGTGCGGCGCTACTACATGGACGGACAGGTCTACGCCGCCGGGTCGGCGTTGCGTTGGTTGACCAGCATCGGCGTCCTTTCCGCCACGGAGGCACTCGACCAGGAGTCGGCCGTTGACGCGCACGGCGTGTTCTGCGTTCCGAGTCTCGCTGGCCTCGCGGCGCCGTGGTGGCGGGCCGACGCCCGCGCCAGTGTCGATGGTCTCTCGCTCGCGACGGAGCGAGGTCACCTCATTAAGGCCGTGCTCGACGGTATCGGCGCTCAGATTGCTCAAATTGTCGAGGTCATGGGCCAGGACCTGGCGCGCCCACTGGACGTGCTGCGGGTTGACGGCGGCCTCACCCAGTCACGCCAACTCCTCCAGTCGGTGGCCGATATTGCACAGGTAACGATTGAAGTCTCACCGCAGGTCGACGCGACCGCCCGCGGCGCGGCTCTGCTGGCCCGCATGATCGAAGGAGGTGCGACGCTCGAAGACGCCGTCGCGGCACCGTCGGTGGGCGATAGCGTGACACCCAACTGGTCCGTTGACCGGGCACTGACCTTTCGATCGGCCTGGCGTGAACGAGTCCAACCACGAGAGGGGAGCTAACGGTGCCGGTGCTGCGCGATCACGACGCTGTGTTGCCGACTCGATGTGATGTCGCCGTCATTGGGGCCGGTCTCGTGGGTTCGGCGCTGGCGCAGGCGCTCAGTGGACTGGACTGTTCGGTGGTG
Organism: Acidimicrobiales bacterium; assembly: GCA_036769405.1. Taxonomy (GTDB): domain Bacteria; phylum Actinomycetota; class Acidimicrobiia; order Acidimicrobiales; family RAAP-2; genus RAAP-2. Next base: position 1,986 of record DAIPLC010000071.1, on the reverse strand, counting down.
CTGCTCGAGGCCAAAGGTGACGTGGGCGACGCCACCAGTAAGGCCAATACCGCGTTGCTGCACACCGGCTTTGACGCCACACCGGGCACTCTCGAATCGCGCCTCGTCCGTCGTGGTTACGAACTCCTCTCCGCGTATGCCGTCCGCACCGGTATTCCGGTGGAGCGCGTCGGCGCGGTACTGGTCGCCTGGAGTGATGAAGAGTTCGCCTCGCTTCCTACCCTGCGTGACAAGGCCATCGCCAACGGCTACCTCGACTGCGCGCTCATCGACGCCGACGAGGTCTACCGCCGCCTTCCCGCCCTCGGCCCCGGAGCACTTGGTGGACTGACCGTTCCCGATGAGTCGTTGATCTGCACGTGGACCACGTCACTGGCCCTCGCCACTGACGCGGTACAGCGAGGTGCCCTGCTCACTCTCAATACCATGGTGACCGGTGCGGAGGTGGGGGAGAGCGAGACCGTTCTGACGACGTCACGGGGAACGCTGGCCGCCACTTGGGTCGTCAACGCCGCCGGACTCGGCTCTGACGTCATTGATCACCTCTTCGGCTACGAACGCTTCACGATTACCCCTCGACGGGGCGAGCTGCTGGTCTACGACAAGTTGGCGCGCCCCCACGTACCCCACATTGTTCTCCCGGTGCCGTCGTCGGTGGGCAAGGGCGTACTCATCAGCCCGACCATCTACGGAAACGTCATGCTCGGACCGACTGCGGAAGACCTTCGCGACCGCACGGACAGTGCGACGTCGGAATCGGGCATCGAGTTTTTGCTTACCAAGGGGGCGAAAATAATGCCCTCGCTGCTCGAGGAGGAAGTCACGGCCTCCTACGCCGGCCTTCGGGCCGCGTCAGAACACAAGGACTACGTCGTCGACGTGGACGCCACCCAGCGCTACGCCGTGGCCGGCGGCATTCGCTCCACCGGCCTCACGGCCTCGATGTCCATTGCCGAGTACCTCGTCGCGGCCATGCGCGACGCTGGTTTCGTCGCGACGGAAAAGGCCACGCTCCCTCCACCGCCACGAATGCCGAATCTGGGGGAGGAGAGTCTGCGACCCTTTGCCGATGAGGCGGCTATCGCCGCCGATCCCGCCTACGGAGAGATTGTCTGTTTCTGTGAGCGAGTGACGGCCGGGGAGATCCGTGATGCCCTGTCGTCGGTCATTGCGGCCACGTCCCTCTCGGGACTGCGCCGTCGCACACGGGTGACGAATGGTCGGTGTCAGGGCTTCTACTGCGGCGCTGACGTTCTGGCCCGACTCGAGGCCGCGGTCGAGGAACATTCGTGACCCGACACTCCTCGACCCCACCCGACGCCTCGATGTTGACGCCTGACGTACTCATCATCGGTGCTGGTCCCTCCGGACTCTCCGCGGGGACGGAACTGGTTAAGCGAGGCCATCGTGTTCTGGTGGTGGAGCGCGAGGCGGTGGCCGGCGGCATCCCGCGACACTGCGCTCACAAGGGCTTTGGCATCCGTGATCTCCACCGCGTCCTCGACGGTCCTACCTACGCCGAACGTCTGGTCGCCAATGCGCAAAGGACCGGCGTTACCATCTGGACCAACGCCATGGTTACGGACTGGTCGGCGTCGTCCGGTGCGACGATTACCAGCCCACACGGACGTTTCCACGTCACCCCGCGGGCAACCATTCTGGCGACCGGCGCCCGTGAGCGTCCGCGGGCGGCTCGACTCCTGCCGGGCAACCGTCCCTCGGGCATCTACACGACGGGCCAGTTGCAAAACAGTGTGCACCTCCACCACCAGCGTGTGGGATCGCGGGCCGTTATTCTCGGGGCTGAACTGGTGAGTTTCTCCGCCGTCATGACCCTGCGCGAAGCCGGCTGTCGCACCGTGGCGATGGTGACCGAACACCCACGACCCGAGGCCTACGCCCCCGTCGCCGCGGCCGGCGGCCTACTCTTCCGCTTTCCCGTACTCGTGGGGCATCGGGTGACCCGCATCATTGGTCGTACGCAGC
>DAIPLC010000070.1:0-7432 GCA_036769405.1 Acidimicrobiales bacterium | reverse complement strand
TCACGTCACCATCGTCGGGTACGAGTGACGTGGTGCTCGCAGCGGTGCGACAGGCCATGGAAGGCCGCACCGTTGATCTAGGGGCGCTCCTCGCCCCCGCCGGCATCTCGGCCATTGTTGTCATGACCGATGCGGCCACTCACATTGCCGGGCAGCGTCCCGCCGCCGATCGGGCCCTGCCCGCGGGCGTACTCGGCGCACTCAACGCCCAGACGGGTCTCGCACTAACACTCGAAACAGCGTCGGCGGCGGTCTACACGAATGTGAACTTCCACGGCCTCTACAGTGCAATCAATCCGAAAACGGGCCGAGCCGAGCCCATCTTCAACGCAGCGAGCCCGCACGGATTTCTCGCCCCCGGGGTACAGCGAGTCACCGTGGGTCTCGCCCCCGCGAGCGCCTTCGCTCTCGATATCAATGGTCACCCCGCGACCCGTTCTACCTCCTTTGGCTGGGCGCCGACGTACGTGCTCGATACGGGCGCGAAGACGCGATTGGCCACCGTATCGCTCCACCAGTTCCCATTGAACGGACTACTGGCGTTGTTCACCCTGGGTATGTGGTTGGTGATTTGGCTCGGCTTCGGATGGATTCAGCGTCTGGAATGGCTCTTTACTGGTCGCCGCCCTCGCTATGACGGGGATACTGTATGAGTGCGAAGCAACGACTTCTCAGTGCGGTAGCGGCCGGCCTCGTAGGGGTCGTGGCGGCCAACCAGTGGCTGACCACACCCAACCACGCCCCCATCGTCGATCCCACCTCGCCGCTGGCGACTTCGAGCGTGCTCTACTGTGCCGGCATTACCAACGGTGCGGGGGGACTAGCCGGCAACGTAGTGCTGTTCAACACCACCGCCACCCCGAAGCACGTTTCGATGGCCGTGGCGACAACGTCGTCACCAAGTACTGTCAAGGCCGGCTTTACTATCGCCCCCTACAGCAAGCGGACGTTCGCCCCGGCCAACTTTCTCAAAGCCCCCGTCTACGCCGTTACCGCCGCTATCAATGGCGGTGGGGTGCGGGGAGAAATTGTTTCGGCCTCGGGGCAGAGCGAGACGCCTTGTGCCTCTCGGGGCGGCACCCACTGGGTCGACACGGGGCTTTCGACGCTCGTTGGTGGCAGTGCCACGCTGGCCCTCTTCAACCCCACCGCTACCGCCACCGTGTTCAACGTCAAGACGTATTCGGCCAACGGCTTTCTGCAGCCGGCCGCGTGGCAGGGCGTGACCATTGTCCCGAAGGGGCTCGTAACACTCGACCTCTCGAGTCAGCTGGTCAACACGTCCTCTATCGGGGTTGATGTCAGTGTGGTGCGAGGAGCGATCGTTGCCGTGGCCGATCAGGTCGGCAAAAAGACGGGCTCCTACAGTGCGGGAAGTCAGGGCCCGAGTGCCCGTGATCGCTTTGCTCTGGTGCCCACGGCGAATCGAGCACTGGCCACCGTCGTGGTGTCGAACCCCACCGCTGCTGACGCCAACGTCACGCTCGGTATTGGTTTAGCGAAGTTCCAAGTACCCGACCAGCATTTCACCGTGGCGCCGCTCTCGTCGATGTCCTACGTGGTCACGCCGAACACCGCCATTCCGGCGGCCGGCATGGCGAACGTTACGCTGCGTTCGTCGCAACCGGTTATTGCCAGTGTGGTCACCGGGGTCGAAAGCTCCGACAAACAGGCGAGGCCCGCACACGTCATTAGTCAGCTCACCTCGTGGCGCACGTGGCTCCTCGCCGACGGCACCGGACGTGGCTACGGGAACGCTCTGGTGAGCAATACGAGCCACCACACCATCACAATTACGGTGGTGGCGGCCCCTCTCGGTCAGGCGCCGCGTACGGAGACGGTTACCCTGGCGGGCGATTCATCACGCAACCTGTTGCGTTTGGCCCCCCAGCTGCACACGCTGCGACACGCCATGGTCGAGCTCACCACGAACTCGAATGCGCTTCTCGTCACGGCAACCGCGAGCGCTTCCGTCGCCCCTTCGGGGACGGCCGCGCGCGCAGCGCTAAACGGTCGGTAGAGCGGGAGGCTCCCAAGCGGGAGTGGCCGACACGGGTGCGTCGAGCACCTCTACGTCGGTAGCCCGAAGGTTGAGCGACGACACAGTACGGCTTCCCGCGGGGTGCACGGGTGAGCCGAAGGCCTCGTCAATAAGACGAGCCGCTTCTTCACCATCAATCGTTTCGTGCTCGAGTAGAGCCCGCGTCAGTGCTTCTAGACCAGCACGGTGGAGCGTCAGCACCTCGATGGCCCGCGCTTCTTGTTCGCGCAAGATGCGCTCGACTTCGTCGTCGATGATCTGTGAGGTGTGGTCGGAGTAGTCCCGCGTGTGCATGAGGTCCTCGCCCAGGAAGACCTGGTTGTTCGAACCCCAGGCCATGGGCCCGATTTCCTTCGACATACCCCATTCACGCACCATGCGACGGGCGAGGTCGGTATTGCGCTGCAGGTCGTCGGCGGCACCGGTCGACAGGTCACCGTAGACGAGCAGCTCGGCGACACGCCCACCCATGCGCATGCAGAGGGAGTCCTCGAGGTGCGCACGAGCCATGATGTGGCGGTCCTCCTCGGGCAGCGTCATGGTGACACCGAGGGCCATGCCACGGGGAATAATCGTGATTTTGTGCAGAGGGTCAGTCTTTGGCAGAACGTAGGCGAGCAGTGCGTGGCCACTTTCGTGGAAGGCAATGCGCTCGCGCTCGTCGTCCTGAAGCACCATCGAATCGCGCTGTTGACCCATCATGACGCGGTCGCGGGCCGACTCGAAGTCCTCCATGGTGATCATGGCGGCCCGACGACGAACGGCGTGCAGGGCGGCCTCGTTGACTAGGTTCGCTAGGTCGGCACCACTGAAGCCCGGCGTTCCGCGCGCCACCATTGAGAGTTCGACGCTGCCATCGAGCGGCTTGCCCTTGGAATGCACTTCGAGAATGGGGAGGCGCTCGTAGAGGTCGGGGAGCGGGACCACGATCTGGCGGTCGAAGCGACCGGGGCGCAACAGTGCAGGGTCCAGTACGTCAGGGCGGTTCGTGGCGGCGAACATTACGACACCCTCACTGGGATCAAAGCCGTCCATCTCACTCAGCATCTGGTTGAGAGTCTGCTCGCGCTCGTCGTGGCCGCCACCAACGCCGGCACCACGCTTACGACCAATTGAGTCGATTTCGTCGATAAAGACAATGGCCGGCGCCTGCTTGCGGGCGGTGGCGAAGAGGTCGCGCACGCGACTGGCGCCCACACCGACGAACATTTCCATGAAGTCCGAACCCGAAACGGAGAAGAATGGTACGCCCGCCTCGCCCGCAACGGCGCGGGCCAGCATCGTCTTACCGGTGCCGGGTGGGCCCACGAGCAAAATGCCCTTCGGGATACGGGCACCGATAGCGCTGTAACGCTCGGGTGACTTGAGGAAGTCGACGACTTCGTTGATTTCCTGCTTGACACCGTCGTAGCCCGCCACGTCGGCGAAGGTCGTCGTGGGGCGGTCCTGGTTGAACTGCTTGGCCTTGGAGCGACCAACTGACATCATGCCGTTCATCTGACCTCGGGCCTGACGGTTCATGAACCAGAAGAGTCCCACGATCATGACGAGCCAGAGGAGGTACGGCAGGAACAGTGAGAGAACACCCGAGGGGTTCACGAAGGTCACCGCAACGCTGTTCTGGCGGAGGGCGGCGACTTCCGTGGTGAGCACGGGCAGCGGACCGTTGGTGGTGTAGTTCACGTTGTTGACCAACTGGCCAGTGATAACGCCGGTGGTGTTATTGATGGCGGCGGTCAACACCTGTTGGCTCTGCGCGTCGGCGATCAGCGTGGAGTAACTGATCGTCTTTACGGTGTCATTTTTGAAGACGTAGGGGATGGCGAGGGCACCAATTACGAACGCGGCGATGGCGATCCAGATGATGCGACGCTTACCGTCGGGGGAGCCGGGGCCGCCCTGAGGCATGAATTTCTTGAGTCCGGATTTGTCATTTGAGGATGATGTCATTAGTGCCCAGCCTAGAGGTCGGCCTCGTCATTCTTTACGAGCCGGTAGTGAGAGTGCGCTTGTTAGCCTACAAAGTGATGATGACACGTTCCCTGCCCCGCCTCAGCGTGGGCCTTCTCTTGATTGGCGCCGTGCTGGGGTACGTCGGTGGACAGATCGTGGCGTCCCTGCTGATAGTGGCCATTGCGGCACTGCAGCACCAGTCCCACTTGGCCACCATTCTGAGTGCCTCGAAGGCCCCGTGGTGGGTCACCATCGGTGGTTTTGTCGGGCTATGGGCCGGCATGCTGGTCACCGTGCGTTGGGGGAAGCGGTTCGACGCACTACGGTGGCCGACGGGCACGTGGCGCCCCAGAGGTCTCACCGATCTGCTGTATGTCGCTGGTGGGATTGCCCTGCAACTCGTTGTTGACGCGGGATACGCGCCATTTCACTTGCGAGGTCTCAATCACCCCATTACCCACCTCTTCGGGGCCGCCCACGGGGTGGCATTCGTTCTCATTACAGTGTTGACCGTGGTCGGGGCCCCGATCGTCGAGGAATGCTTTTTTCGAGGATTTCTCTATCGGGGTGTAGCGACGCTCTGGCGGGAATCGTGGCGGGGGCGAGGACTCTGGATGGCCGCGGTGGCATCGGGACTTCTCTTTGGTCTGGCTCACGGCGAACTGTTGCAACTCCCGGGTCTGTCACTCGTCGGTATCGTGCTGGCGCGGGTGTACGAACGAACGCAACGCTTACTGCCTAGCGTCCTCGTCCACGTGGGCTTCAATAGCCTGACCGTGGTAGCCCTCCTCATGCAGCGGTCGGGGCACGCATGAGTGACGCCCGTTGGCTTCGTGCCATTGACATCGCGGGCATCGCAGCCGTCATGGTGGTGACCTTTTGGTCACTGCATCCGAACTTGCTGTTTTCGACGTCGCTCATCACGGGGGGCGACACGGGCTCGCACGTCGCCGCCGCCGATTTTCTCCGCACCAATGGCCTCTGGCACCTGACCCCGTGGTACCCGGGTTGGTTCGACGGGATGCCCCTGTATACCTTCTACTTCGTGTTGCCCGATGCCCTAGCGGTGCTGGGAAGCATCCTGGTGCCCTTCACGATCTCGTTCAAGTTGATGACCGCGCTCGGGTCACTTCTGCTGCCACTCGGGGCCTTCATCATGGCGCGTCAACTCCGAGCACCCCGCCCGATTCCGCTGGCCCTGGCAATGGCCACGTTGCCCTTTTTATTCGACGCCAATTTCACGATTGACGGAGGCAACCTCTTTTCGACCATGGCGGGGGAGTACGCCTTTTCGCTCTCACTGGCACTCTCGCTCATCGCGATTGGCTACTTCGCCCGCGGCATGCGAACCGGTCGTGGGTACCGGGTGGCCGCCGTGGCCTTGGCCGCCACTCAGTTGGCACACCTTCTCCCATGGCTCTTTGCCATTGTTGTTAGCGGCATTGTGATGGTGCTCGAAGTGCTGGCACGTCACGGGTGGGGCGACCCCACCCAACGGCGCGACCACGTGGACCTGACCCGGCCGATTCGTTTCAGCGTGGTGGCGGGGCTGTTCTCGCTGGCATTCACTGCCTGGTGGTTTGCCCCCTTCGCCACTCTTCAGAACTACACCAACTCCATGGGCTACACCAACGACGATGTTTCGTCGCTGCACGCCATTTTCTCTTTTCTCGGGTGGTTCTCGGCCACCGGAGGGGCGTCGAGCGATCGGTGGGTGCTGGTGTTGGCGGGTCTGGGGTTCGTGGCCGCGTGGTGGTCTCGCCAACTCCTCGGGGTCACGTTGGCGCTCTGGTGTGCCGTTTCGCTGGCGGCCTTCGTCTACGACCCCCAAAGCGTGATTTGGAATGAGCGGCTCGTGCCGTTTTGGTACCTCGGAACCCACCTCCTGGCGGGCTGGTTCGTGGGCTACGTGCTGTGGCGTTGGTACGAGCGGGTGCAACGTCGTCGCCAGGTCACTGTGGAGGCCATGTTCTACGGCGAGGTTGACGATCTAGCCCCGGAGGATATCGCGCAGCTTCGAGCGACTTCGCTCGAATGGTTGACGACCCAGGGTCGTCGATCGATGCTGAACGCCTCGGTGGCGGTGCTGACGCTCGGTCTGGCCTCCACGGTGCCGGGGCTCATTCCCCAGACGGCCGCGGCGCTCCACCTCAACACCTCGGGAAACGAAGTCACCTCGTGGTCCGCCTTTAATTACGCCGGCTACCAGGCGCAGGCCGCATGGCCCGAGTATCACGATCTCATGTCCACGATGACCCGAACGGCCCACCTGTACGGCTGTGGTCGCGCCATGTGGGAGTACGACAGTGGGGAGCAACGCTTTGGCACGCCGATGGCGCTCATGCTTCTGCCCTACTGGACGCATAATTGCGTCCAGTCCATGGAGGGCCTCTTCTTCGAGTCCTCGGCGACGACGCCGTACCACTTCCTCAACCAGGCCGAACTGTCGAGCGCCCCGAGCAACCCGCAGGTCGGCTTAACGTACGGACTCCTCAATGTCGCCCTAGGGGTGAAGCACCTGCAGATGCTCGGCGTGAAGTACTACATCGCTTTCTCGGCCAACACCGTGGCCCAGGCGCAGGCCGATCCCGACCTGCAACTGGTGGCGCAAACGAAGGCGTGGCCCAGCCCAGGTGTGCGTTGGAGCATCTTCTTGATCAAGGATTCGCCCCTCGTGACCGGACTACGTCACCTCCCCACCGTGGTCGCACCCGCGCAGACCAGTCGAGTGAACTGGCTGGCCGCCAACGAACCGTGGTGGCTCGTGAAGTCGGACTGGTCGCACCTGCTGGCCGCTAGTGGCCCAGCCTCGTGGCCCCGAGCGGGTCACCCCGTGTCGCAGATGCAGGCCGCTAATTTACTCCCGGTGCACGTCAGCCAGATCCATCAAAGTTCCCAGCGGCTTGATTTCACCGTCGATCGCATCGGGGTGCCGGTCGAAGTGAAGATTTCCTACTTTCCGCGGTGGCACGTCACGGGGGCCACGGGACCATACCGGGTCAGCCCGAACATGATGGTGGTCGTGCCAACGTCGCACCACGTCACGCTCACCTACGGAGCGACCGCGTGGCAAACGACGGGCGATGTCATAACCGCGAGCACCATTGTGCTGTCCGCCTATGGAATAGTTCAGGCATTTCGACGCCGTCACCGTTAGGATGGATCCCCTATGGATACCTCCAAGATCTTCAAGGCTTACGACGTCCGCGGGACCTATCCCGATCAACTGAATGAAGACTTGGCCCGAGCGATTGGCTCGGCCTTCGCAACCTTTGTCGACGTGCCGCGCATCGTTGTTGCCCGGGATATGCGACCCTCGGGCGTTTCTCTCGTGGCGGCCTTCGCTGAGGGTGTTCGCCGCACCGGTGTGGAAGTACTGGACCTCGGGCTGGCTTCGACGGACTTTCTCTACTACGCCTCTGGTCACCTCGATGCTCC
>DAIPLC010000069.1:0-7439 GCA_036769405.1 Acidimicrobiales bacterium | reverse complement strand
CGATGGCGGGGTTCGACTCGATCGTCGTGATGATGGGCTCGGGCCGAAGCACCATGCCCGCTCCCCCGCCGTAGGGGGTGTCGTCCACACTGCGGTGGACATCGGTGGTGGCCTCACGAAAATCGTGCACGTGCAGTTCCCACACGCCGCGCTCGGCGGCTCGCCCGAGAATCGACGTGGCACCGTACTGGGTCACCACCTCGGGAAAGAGGGTGAGGACGTCGACGCGCAGCGTCATCGCTATTCGAGCAGGCCGTCGGGAATATCGACGGCGATGTGCTCATTGGGTGTGACCTCGGTCACGAAGGTGAGGGGAATGAGGGCCCCGTTATCGAGGACAAGGAGGTCCGAGGCCGGATTGGCTTCGACATCCACCACCGTGCCCAGCGTCGCCCCGTGCTGATCGACGACGACCGCGGAGAAGAGTTCGTGGATCCAGATGGCGTCGTCGTCCTCGAGCGGTTCGGCACTCAGCACGACCCCTCGCAGGGCGTCGGCTTCTTCACGGATGTTCAGCCCGACAAACTGGACGAGCCAGCGTTCTTGATGACGGGCGGCCGTCTTGACGGTCATTGGCCCACGGGGCGTGTCGAGCACCGTGTTGGGATCCAGGCGTTCTTCACGGTCGGTCCACAGGTCAACAATGACCTGACCTCGAAGGCCGTGCGATTTGACGATGCGCCCGACTTCGAGCGTGATGCGCTCGTCGGTCATGGGCGTTAGTCCAGGATGTCGACGGACGTCGTCACACCGTCGCGGGCGCCAGCGGCGGCCACCAGCGAGCGAATCGCCTGAGCGGTGCGGCCACGACGGCCAATAACGCGACCCACGTCGTCACTGTCGAGGGCCAATGACAACACGACCTTGCCAGACTTCTCCGACAACGAGACCGACACGGCCTCGGGTGCGTCGGCGAGGGCCTGGGCAATGTACGTAAGGGCGGCAACCGCGGTGGGCGCCTCTACCTCGGCGTTGTCGCCGTCGTAGAAGTCGTCCGACGTGACGTCATCGACCTGGTTGACGTCACCAGCGACGTAGTCGTCGTTCATGCTCACTTGGCGGCCTTTGCGGCTTCGAAGTCAGCCATGGCACCCGAGAGGGTCAGCAACTTGGCGACGCGCTCGGTGGGCTGGGCGCCGTGGCGCAGCCAGTGGACGGCCTTGGCGTTGTCAATCATGATGACCGTGTCGGGCTCAGCAGCCGAGAGGCCGCGGGGCTGGTAGGTGCCAACGACTTCCAGGAACGCACCGGAACGGGGACGGCGTGCGTCGATCGCCACCACACGGTAGGTGGGTTGACGCTTCTTACCAATACGCACCAAACGAAGTTTTACAGCCACGTCGACATTCTCCTCAAAACCAATGTTCCGCCTCTGCGGAACTGGGCGATATACCCGAGCGCTCTAGTTTAGCGAGTTTTTGGCGGGGTTACCCGCCCGCCCTTCTTCTTCTTGCCTTTTTGGCCTCCACCGCCCCCTTGTGAGGGTCGGGGTGCGAAGCCGCCACCGCCGCCGGCCGTCATGCCGGCGCCCAGTGCTTCAAAGCCTTCGGGAAGCTCCATACCGCGTGCGGCCCCCAGTTTTGCTGCCATTTGGGCCATTTTGCCGCCACCGGGCAACTGGGGCATGCCGCCCCGGCCCATGGTCTTCATCATCTTCTTCATCTGGTCAAACTGCTTGAGCAGGGTGTTGACCTCGTTCACGGTCTGGCCGCACCCCTTGGCGATACGGGTCCGTCGCGAGCCGTCGATGATGCTCGGGTCGCGTCGTTCCTTCGGGGTCATTGAACGGATGATGGCCTCGACGCGGTTGAGGTGACTGTCGTCAATGTTGCTCGCCGCGTCGCGCATTTCCTTGTTCATGCCCGGCACCAACTTCATGAGACCACCGAGCGAGCCCATCTTGCGGACCTGGTTCATCTGGGTCATGAAGTCGTCCAGCGTGAACTGGCCGGCCATCATGCGCTGGGCCGAATCGGCCATGACGTCGGCGTCCATGGTGCGCTCGGCCTGCTCGATGAGCGACATGATGTCGCCCATACCGAGGATGCGCGAGGCCATGCGGTCCGGGTGGAAGAGGTCGAAGTCCCCCATCTTCTCGCCGGTCGACGCGAAGACGACGGGGCGGCCCACGACACCGCGGGCCGACAACACGGCACCACCACGGGCGTCGTAGTCGAGCTTGGTCACGATGATGCCCGAGAGCTCCAGGCTCTCATGGAAGGCCCGCGCCGTGTGGACGGCGTCTTGACCGGTGACGGCGTCAATGACGAGGAAGGTGTAGTGCGGATTCACCGCTCCGGCGATGAAGCGGACTTCGGCCATCAGGGCCGCGTCAATACTCAGTCGACCGGCGGTGTCGATAATGACGACATCGCGGCCTAGGCGAATGGCTTCGGCCACACCCTTACGCGCTACCTCGACCGGGTTGGAGGGCTCGGAGTAGACCTCGATACCGATCTGCGCACCGAGAACGCGCAACTGCTCCACGGCGGCGGGGCGCTGAAGGTCAGTTCCGACGAGGTAGGGCTGGCGACCCTGGGACTTGAACCAGTTGGCGAGCTTGCCCGCCGTGGTCGTCTTACCAGCACCCTGGAGACCGGCCAGCAAGATGACGGTCGGGGGCTTGGCGGCGTACGTGACCTTGAGGGCCGATCCACCGAGCACTTCGACGAGCTGGTCGTGGACAGCCTTGATGACGTGCTGACCCGGGGTGAGGCTCGAGGCCACGTCCTCACCGGCGACGCGGACCCGCACGGCGTCAAGGAAGGCCCGGACGACGGAGAGTTCAACGTCAGCTTCAAGCAGGGCGGTGCGCACCTCGGCGAGGGCGCTGTCGAGGTCGGCCTCGGTCAAGCGTCCGCGGGAGCGCAGGGACTGGCTGACCTTTTCTAACCGAGCACTGAGGGCGTCAAACATGCCTCCAGCCTACTTTCCAGGTCTGTGGTGCAACGCCGGTCGCGTTAGACGAAGTAGAAGCGAACGGGCGTCGAGACCGCCACCGCGTAGAAACCACTGCCAGCCTTCGTCACAACCACGTAGCACGCACCCGTGCGACGGGCCTTCAGCAGGTTGCCGGTGATGGTGCAGCCCGCGAAGTTGCGGTAGGCCCCACTCACGGAAAATGTGACGCGTCCGTATCCCGTGCCGCCAACGTACGACAGCGAGATTTTCGACCCGAGGCGCGCGGTGCGGTGGACCGTAGCGATTGAGATGGGGTGCTGAGCACCGAGGAGGAAGCTAAAGACCAGTGGCGAACTCGTCACGGCGGCGTAGATCCCGTTGATGGGATTGATGGCAGTGACCGTGCACGTCGCGGCCGTGGTCGCGGTCAGGGTGGCGCCAGAGATGAAGCAGTTCGTACCCTGCACCGTGAAGGTCGGCGCGAAGGTGCCCGATCCCCCGCTCGCCGTCACGGTGATCTGGGTGCCCGCGAGACCATTCGTGATCACGTTGGTGATGTAGATGCTCTGCTGGGCCACGAGGCTGAAGGTGAAGGTCACGGGTGACGAGGTTGCGGGGGCGTAGATGCCGTTGGCGGGATTCGACGCCGTCACGATGCAGGTGTCGGCACCACTCGCCGACAGGGCACCCTCCGCAATGATGCAGCCCGTGCCAGTCGCGCTGAACGTGTAGTTCGTGAGTCCAGAACCACCCGACGCACCAAGCGTGATTGGCGTACCGGCGGGGCCCGACGTGATGGTGTTGGTCACCAGTACTGGAGCCTGCGGCTTGAGGGTAAAGGAGAAGTTGACCGGAGCCGAGCTAACGGCAGCGAAAATACCGTTAGCGGGGTTCGTCGCCGTGACGGTACAGAGGTTGGCCCCGATGCCACTCAGGACGCCCCTCGAAATTGAGCATCCCGGACCAATCACGGTGAAGAGGATGTTTATCGTGCCCGAACCGCCACTGGCGTTCAAGGTCACCGGGGTACCCGCCGGCGCGGTCAGCACGGTATTGGTTATTGTCAGAGGGTCCTGATTGGTCAGGGCGAAGGTGAAGGGCACCGTCGGCGAGGTGATCGCCGAGTAGTTGAGGCTGGCCGGGTTGCTCGCGGTGACGTAGCACTGATCACCCGTGGCGCCGTAGAGGATGTTGCCCGAGATTGAACATCCCTTGCCCTGAACGCTGTACGTAACAGCAATGACGCCAGACCCACCCGACGAGGTCAGGGTCACGGAAGTCCCCTGCAAATTGGTCGTAATCGGATTAGTGATCAGCAGCGGGTTCTGCGAGGCCAGGGAGAACGTAAAACTCACGGGCGTCGAGGTCGTGGCGCCGTAAATACCGTGTGCCGGGGCCGTGGCGGTGACCAGACACACGCCCGCGGTGGTCGCGGTCAGCGTGCTGCCGATAATGGAGCAGCCCGCGCTACTCGTCGCGAAGGTGAACGTCGGACTCCCCGACCCGCCCGTCGCCAGGAGTGTTATCGATCCACCCACCAGAGCAGAGGTCGAGGTGTTCGCGATAGCAATGGCCGCCTGAGTCGCGAGGGCGAAACTAAACGACACCGGAGAGGAACTCACCGCGCTGTAGTTACCGTTGGCCGGATTCGTAGCGGTGACGAGGCAGGAGTACTGGCCGGTCGCATTGAGGAGATTGCCAGAGATGGAGCAGCCGCGGCTGTTCGTCGTATAGACCACGGCGATAGTGCCCGAACCGCCGGACGAGAGCAGACGAATCGCGGTGCCGGCCGTTCCCGTAGTGGTGGTGTTGGTAATGACCAAGGCACCCTGCGTTTGGGGGGTGCCGTAGAAGTAGACGGCGCCGGCGCCCGAGGTATTGCCACTCGCGCCAACGAGCGCGGCGTTCCCGTCGACCGCGACCGCGTTGCCCACGAGGTCACCAATCGCCGAGGGCGGATTCGTGGCGGACGATGAGGACCACGCGTTACCCGACAGGGCGTAAAAGAACTTGGTGCCGGCCGTGCTGCCGACGCCACTCGCTCCGACCACCGCGCTAAAGCCCGACAGGGCCACCGAGGTACCAAACGAGTCACCACTGTTGGCGTTGGGGTCGAGCACAATGGTGCCCGGCGTCCAAACGCCGCCGTTAAGGGCGTAGAAGTAGGCGGCGCCGTAACCGGCGGCCGTAGACAGTGCGCCGATGATGGCGTTGGTGCCCGACATGGCTACGGCGGTCGCGAAATAGTCGTAGGCCACACCACTCGGGTCCACGATGGGCTGGCCGAGCTGGGTCCAGAGCCCGGCAGTGCCGGAGTAGAAGTAGGCCGTGCCGGAGTAGTTGGCGGCACCGCTCGCGCCGATGATGGCATTCGTACCCGAGACACTGACCGCCGAGCCAAAGACGTCACCGCCGGTGGCGCCAGGGTCACTGATCGATGTCGTGAGCGACCACGATCCCCCACTCTGGGTGAAGAAGTAGGCCGCCCCCTGATTGCCCAGCACCCCGCTCGCGCCGACGAGAGCCGTTCCTCCCGACAGTGACACCGCCGAGCCGAAGAGATCGCCGTCGTTCGCCGAAGGGTCGGTCACCACGGCCTGCGTCAGAGACCACACATTGGACGACAGGGAGTAAAAGTAGACCGCGCCCTGGTTACTAGCGTTGCCGCTGGCGCCGATGATGGCGTTGGTGCCGGAGATGGCGACCGAGACACCGAACGAGTCGCCCGTGGTGCCGGCCGGATCGGTCACGGTTGACAGCAGATTCCACGAACCGTTTGCGTACGAATAGAAATAGGCGGCGCCAGCACTAGTGGCGGTGTTCGGGGCGCCGACCACGGCGTTCGTCCCCGAGAGGGCCACGGTGTAACCGAAGCCGTCCCCGCTGGTCTTGCCGGGGTCAGTGGTCGGTACCGTGGCGGCAAGGTGGGCGTGCTTCTCAACGGCCAAGCGCAGAGCGGCGGGCGCGTGAGCCCATGAGGAGTTCACGGCACTCGCCGGGGTGGGGGCCACGGTAACGAGCGAGGTGGCGACCACGACGGCAGAGCCGAGCAGGAAGTGTACGAGAGCACTGCTGTGGTGTAGCGCGCGAGAGAACACTCTCAGCCTCCTTATGAGAACGAATCTGCCGCGGTCTCTAGAACAGAATTCTAGTGGCGACGCCCTTTGGATGGTAGGGAATTTACTAAGAATCGCTAGGAAAGCAGGGAGTCGACGAAGGCGCTGGGGTCGAAATCAATCAGGTCGTCGATGGTCTCACCGATACCGACAAACTTGACCGGAATTTGCAGCTCGCGTTCGATGGCCACCACGATGCCACCACGCGCGGTGCCGTCGAGTTTGGTGAGCACAATGCCGGTGACGGCCGCGGCGGCGAGAAACTCCTTCGCCTGGCTCAAGGCGTTCTGTCCCGTGGTCGCGTCGAGCACCATCAGGGTCTCCACGACCTGTCCCGGCGCCCGGTCGGCGACCCGGCGAATCTTGGCCAGTTCGTCCAGCAAGTTGGTCGAGTTCGCCCGACGACCGGCAGTGTCGGCCAGGACGAGGTCCGCGCCGCGCGCCTGCGCCCGACCTAACGCGTCGTGAATGACGGATCCGGGGTCAGCACCCTCGGCAGCCCGCACAATGTCAGCTCCGCTGCGCTCGGCCCACAGTTCGAGCTGATCAGCGGCCGCGGCGCGGAATGTGTCCCCCGCCGCCAGGACCACTTTTTGACCCGAGCCGGTGGCTCGGGCGGCCAACTTGCCAATCGTCGTGGTCTTACCAACGCCGTTAACGCCGACAAAGAGCCACACCGGGATGCGCCCTTCGTCCGCGGTGGTGACCACTGCCCGGTCAGACACGAAGGAGGCATTGAGGGCGGCGCGAATGGCGCTGGCCACGCCATCGGGTGCACCATTAGTCCGTAGCTCGTCGAGTAAGGCCGTGGTCGTGGTGAGTCCCACGTCGGAACGAAGCAGGACCTCTTCGACAACCTCGATGTCGGCTTCACTAAGCGTGCCTGACCCGAGTGAACGAACGCGGTCAAAAATGCCACGCGAGGCGCCGAGTCGTGATGCAAGGGTGGCCGGCGCCTCAGCAGACTCGGTGGTCTCGAGCAGGGTGGGGATTGGCGCCACCTCGGTGACCAGCACCTCGGGCATGGCCTCTCGGACCGGTGGTGAAACGAGACGAGGTCGACGCTGGCGGCGACGCACCACCACGACGCCGCCCACGAGAACGACGACGGCCAGCAGAATCCAGAGCAGGGTCACTCGACGGCCTCAGGGTTCACGTCGGGCAGGGCCGTTTCTGGCTTCGACCGCTTAACGCGCTGGGAGACGACCTTCGACGATGCGCCGGGCACCATCGTCACACCGTAGAGGGCGTCCGCCGACTCCATGGTGCGCTTCTGGTGCGTCACGATCAACAGCTGGGCTTCGTCGCGGAACTCGTCGACCAGGCTGAGGAAGCGCTGCAGGTTGACGTCGTCGAGGGCCGCTTCCACCTCGTCCATCATGTAGAAGGGAGAGGGGCGCGAGCGGAAGACGGCGAAGAGGA
>DAIPLC010000178.1:0-1789 GCA_036769405.1 Acidimicrobiales bacterium | reverse complement strand
CCAGGACACCACCGAGGGCACTCGAGAGGCCGACCAGGAACATCAGCAGGTGCAGGTAGGGCGTGAAGTGGGCCGACAGCGTCAAGTACGGCGCGGCGTAGGCGTACGTGGCCAGCGAGTGAATACCTTCCGTGGCACCCTGCCAACCAACGAAGCCGACGACGAGGGCGTAGGCGGCGAGGAAGAAGACGACCATGCAGACGCCAACACTGATGATGATGGTGCGAGGAATGGTGCGACCCGGGTCACGGGCCTCTTCGGCCAACGGGGCCGAGTTTTCCCAGCCGACAAAACCGAAGAAGGCGAAACTAAAGCTAAGTCCGGCCATTCCCTTGAATCCGAGACCGCTGACCGAGTGGAAGGGCGCATTCATGGCGCTGGGGTTCTTGATGAAGATGATGATCGAGAAGATGACCAGCACGGCCGCTTCCAGAACGAAAAGAGCGAAGGCCATCTTCACCGACACGCCGGTGCCCTTCAAGAGGAACGGAATCGCCAGCAAGATTGAGGCCACCGCGAAGTAGATCCAGGTATCGGGGCTTAGGCTGAAGTACGTCTGCAACCAGTACCCGAAGAACGCGGCCAGTGACGAAATCGACACGGGGTAGGCCAGGAGCAGCAAGTAGAAGGCCACTGAGCCCATCACGGTGCCGGACTTTTCACCACCACTGGAGGCCCCGTTGGTGATGTAGCTAATGAAGCCACCGGCACTGGGCAAACGCTTGGTGAATTCAATTACCGCGACGCCGGTGCAGAGAATGGCCACGGCCGCGAGGATGAAGATCCACGGCGCCATGGTGCCCATTTCGGCCACCAAGAAGGGGATAGTTAAGAACACGCTGAGCGCGGGCGCGATGTTGGCCATCGTGCTCGCGGATGTTTCGAAGAGGCCCAGGGAGTTCCCCGGAAGACGCGTGGTAGCGCCAACCTCATTGCCGTACATGGACATACTGCTCTCCTTTGTTGTTGGTACTACGAACTATTCGTCGCCGAAGACGACCTGACCGCTGGCCATGGTGAGATCGACGCGGCTGTTGCCGATCTCCCGAGGCATGATCTCGTACAGGTTCTGGTTGAGCACGACGATGTCGGCCTGCTTACCGACCTCGAGGGAGCCGAGGATGGCCTCATCGCCATTGACGTAGGCCACGCCCGAGGTAAAGGCCGCGAGCGCCTGGTCAATGGTGAGCGCCTGCTCGGGCAGGAAGGGCACTTCGCACTCACGCTCGCCGGCGCGTCCGTAGAGCGGGGCGGCGGTGCGGTTGACGGCGGTGTGCAGCTCGAACATCGGGTTGGGGCTCGAGACCGGCCAGTCGGAGCCGAAGGCAATGCGACCGCCGTGGTCGCGCAGCGACCCCATGGAGTACTGCCACTGGGCCATCTCTTCGTCGACGAAGGGCAGCGTCATCTCGTCCATCTGGGGGTCGTGGCAGGCCCACAGTGGCTGGAAGTTGGCCACGACGCCGAGCTGGTTGAAGCGACCCATGTCGGCGGGGTTGATGAACTGGAGGTGGGCCATGTGGTGCCGGCCAACACCGCGGCGGTGCTCGGGCAGGCCGGCGATGGCGTCAAGGGCGGTGGTGATAGCGGCGTCACCGAGCGTGTGGAAGTGAACCTGGAAGTCGTCAGCGTCGAGGGTGGTGATGATGGACCCGAGTTCCTCACGGTCAATGAACAGACTGCCCTTGTGGGTGCCGTTCTTGCCCGGTGCGCCAACGTAGGAGCGGCTGAGGGCGGCGGTGTAGGTCTCGCACACGCCGTCCATCATCATCTTGATCGAGGTGGCGCG
>DAIPLC010000068.1:0-7519 GCA_036769405.1 Acidimicrobiales bacterium | reverse complement strand
ACGTTCCTTCAGGGCCTCGCGACGGTCCTGCTGTTTGCGACCCTTGGCCAGGCCAATCTCGACCTTGGCGCGACCGTCCTTGAAGTACATCTTCAAGGGCACGACAGTGAGGGGCTGGAGCTTGGTCTTTTCGATAATGCGGTCGATTTCCTTGCGATGGAGTAGTAATTTCCGTCGTCGATCGGGGTCGTGGCTGCCGAAACCGTGGGCGAACATCCACGGTGGGATGTGGGACTGAAAGAGCCACAGTTCGCTGTCGTCAATGCGGGCGTAGGCCTCGGCGATTTGGGCCTTGCCCTCACGCAGTGACTTGACCTCCGAACCCGTGAGAACCATGCCGCATTCGAAGGTTTCGAGAATTTCGTAGTCGTGGCGGGCCTTGCGGTTTGTGGCGACGACGCGGTCGCCCCCGACGTCGGCCTTGGCCTTCGCCCGTCGTTCCTGCATTACTTTTGCGCGTGCCACCTCTCCAGCGTACAGACCCGACCTGAAACGGCCCTTAGGCGGTACGCTTCACGGCGTGCTTACCCTCTCGATTGACCACCGCAACGCCATGGTGGCGACCTGCATTCGCGCGCTACCCAACGAAGGCTGCGGACTGCTCCTTGGTACCAGTGAAGGGGTCGTTGTTGACGTGGTGCCCAGCCCGAATGTGGCCGACTCGGCCAAGGTCTACGAGATCGACCCCAAGGTGCTGCTGCGCACCTATCGCCGGGCCGATGACGAGGGGCTCGAGGTCATTGGAGTTTTCCATTCGCACACGCACTCGGCGGCGTATCCCAGCCCGACCGATATTCGCCAAGCGCCCGATCCGGCGTGGCACTACGTGCTGATTTCGCTCGCCGAGATTGACACCGTGGTCGCGAGTTACCGCATCGTCGACGGTGCGGTCTCGGCCGAAGAAGTAATCGTCACGGCGTAGGGAACGAACGCTAATCTTGACTACGTAAGTCAGGAATTGCCCCGAGAAAAGAGATCCCATGACGGCCGTCCTTCGCATCCCCACCGTTCTTCGCCCCGCTGTGCATGGTCAGACCACTGTGGAAATCGTCGGAACGACCGTGGGTGAAGTGCTCAACAACTTGGTGGCCACCTACCCCACGCTCGAGGGTCAAGTGCTCGACGCCGAGGGTGGTCTCCACCGATTCTTGAATATCTACGTCAACGACGATGACGTCCGTTACATCGGTGGCCTCAACGCCCCGGTGGCCGACGGTGACGACATCACGCTGCTGCCCGCCGTCGCTGGGGGAGTGGCGTGACCCGCTACGCCTCGGTGCTCGAGCTCATTGGCTCGACGCCGGTTGTCGACATCTCGGCCCTGTCACCGAAGCCCAACGTTTCAATTCTGGCCAAGCTCGAAGGCCGTAACCCCGCCGGCTCGGTCAAGGACCGTATTGCCTATTCGATGATTTTGGCCGCGGAGGCCGACGGTCGACTTATTCCCGGCGCCCCCGATCAAGTCCTGCTCGAACCCTCATCCGGCAACACCGGCATTGCGCTGGCCATGGTGTGCCGCCTACGTGGGTACCACCTCAAGGTCGTGTTGCCGACCAATGTTTCACCCGAGCGCCGACAGCTGCTTCTGGCGTGGGGCGCCGAGATTATCGACTCACCCGGTTCTGAAGGCTCCAACGGGGGCGTGCGGCTGGCCCGTCAGCTCGCTGAGGAGCACCCCGAGTGGGTCTTCCTCTACCAGTACGCCAACGAGAGCAATCCCCTGGCGCACTACCGCACGACCGGTCCGGAGATTCTCACCGACGTTCCCGAGATTACGCACTTCGTGGCCGGACTCGGCACCTCCGGCACGCTCATGGGCGTGGGTCGGTACTTAAAGGAACACAAGCCCGACGTTCAGATCTGGGCCATTGAACCGCCCAGCGGCGAAATGGTCGACGGTCTGCGTAACCTCGACGATGGGTACGTTCCGCCAATCTTCACCTCGAATCACGGCATGGAACTGCTCGACCGAAAGGTTGTCGTTCGCCCGAAGGAGTCCATCGAATGGGCCCGTCGCCTGACGGAAGTGGGCCTCTTTACCGGTATCAGTGCGGGCGCCATCATGTCTGGTGCCGTCAAGTGCGCGCTGCAGATTCCTGACGACCAGCAGGCCACCATCGTGACGATTGTTTGCGACGACGGCTGGAAGTATCTCTCGACGGGCGCCTGGAGCGACGACATCGATGAGGTCGTCGAGCGCGCCAAGAAGATCATTTACTTCTAGGTCACGTCATTCTCCACTACGGTGAAGAGTCGTTTCTGTTCCCCAAGGAGAATCATGACCACTCGTGCCGATGGCCGCACCCCCGACGAAGCCCGACCGCTGAGTTTCGTCCGTGACTACACCGAGATGGCGCTGGGCTCCGTTCTCGTGAGTTTCGGTCGTACCCGAGTGCTGTGCACCGCCTCCGTGGAAGCCGATGTCCCTCGGTGGTTAAAGAACTCCGGCAAGGGATGGGTAACGGCCGAGTACTCGATGTTGCCCGGTTCCACGCCCGAGCGCGCGACTCGCGAAGCGGCCAAGGGCAAGCAGTCGGGCCGCACCCAGGAAATTCAGCGACTCATTGGACGAAGCTTGCGGACGGTCACGAACCTCGAGGCGATGCCCGAGATCTCCATCACGGTGGACTGTGATGTTCTTCAGGCCGATGGCGGAACGCGTACGGCGTCGATCTGTGGTGGCTACGTGGCCTTGCACGATGCCCTAACTCGCCTCGTGCAGCGCGGCACGCTGCCCAGTCACCCGCTCAGCGACCTCGTCGCCGCGGTGTCGGTTGGTGTTGTCGGTGGGGTGCCCATGCTGGACCTTCCCTACGAAGAGGACTCCCGGGCCGATACCGACATGAACGTTGTCATGACTGGTTCTGGTGGCTTCGTCGAAATCCAGGGCACGGCCGAGCAGGCACCATTCTCGCGCGAGGAGCTTGACGCTTTGCTGGCCCTCGCCACGACGGGCATTGGTCGGATTCACGACGCGCAACGGGCCGTACTGGCGGTTGCCCCCACGCCGCGATGACTGACCTCGTTCTCGCCACCGCCAATCCGCACAAGACGGCAGAAATGCGGGCCATCTTGGAGCAGCTGGGCTTCACGGTGCACCCTCGCCCCAGCGATGTTCCCGACGTTGACGAAACGGCGCTGACCCTTGAGGGTAACGCACTCCTCAAGGCACACGCCCTCGTCGCGGCGACGGGCATGGTAGCGGTGGCTGATGACACGGGCCTCTTCGTTGATGCGCTTGACGGCCAACCCGGGGTGCGCAGTGCCCGTTACGCTGGCGACGACGCCACCGACGAGGCCAACGTGGCGAAGTTACTGGGCGCCCTCGACGGCAACGACGGGCGCAGTGCGCGATTCCGGACTGTCATCGCCGTGGTCTATCCCGACGGACGAGAAGTGCTCGTCGACGGCGTGCTCGAAGGGGCCATCACCCACGCCCCGCGGGGGAGTGGTGGCTTCGGGTACGACCCTGTTTTCGCCCCCGATGAAACGCCAGGTCGCACGCTGGCTGAATTGACGGCTGACGAGAAGAACGCCATGTCGCATCGCGCCCGCGCCCTCCAGGCGGTGCCCGAGGCCTTGTCCGCCTAGCACCAGTGCACCTTTAGGCTGGGGTAGTGAGTAACGCGCCGCTGCCAATGTTCCCGCTGGGGATGGTGATCTTTCCTCACCAGGTCACGGCGTTGTGCGTCTTTGAGGATCGCTACAAGCAACTACTTGCCGACGTCGCGACGACACGGACCTTTGGCTCGTGTCTCATTACCCGCGGATCGGAAGTGGGCGGTGGGGATGAGCGCACGTCAGTCGGCACGGAAGTACGCATTATTGGCACCCAACCCCTCGGGCACGGTCAGACACTGGTGGTCATTGAGGGGCAACGCTGTTTTAGCGTCGCGCAGTGGCACGAGGACGCGCCCTATCCGCGGGCGCATATCACGGAGCGTTGTTGCGACGACGTGATGATCGATCCCGACTTGCTCGAGTTGGCCCGCACCTCGGTGCGAGCCCTGCGGACGCTGCAGAGTGAAGTTGAACCCGATTCGGTGATCGACCCGAACGTGGTGATGGCTGAGGACCCCTGGGAGCGGAGCTGGCAGTTGTGCTCAATGACCCCGATGGCCACGTTGGACCAGTTCAAGGTGCTGAGCCTCAGTAATCCGAATGACCGGTTGCGACTGCTCGTCGAAATTTGTTGCGAACGCTACGGCGACTACCAGCGCATGCTGGGCGCCGACGACTTCTCGAACCGCGACTAGCGCAGTTCGAGAAGGTCGACGACAAAAATAAGCGTTTCACCCGGGGCGATAACGCCGCCGGCACCCTGGTTCCCATACCCGAGGTGGGCGGGGATCACGAGACGACGGCGTCCGCCAATCTTCATGCCCTGCACACCCTGGTCCCAGCCCTTGATGACGTACCCGGCACCGAGGGGGAATGAGAAGGTTTCGTTGCGGTCCCACGAGGCGTCAAACTGTTCGCCCGTTGACTGTGACACACCGACGTAATGCACGACGGCGAGCTGGCCCGCCTTCGCGGCATCACCGTTGCCTTCGATCAGGTCCTCAATAAGGAGGTCGGTGGGTGCATCACCCAGGTGCGGTTCAACGAGTGGCTTCTCTGACATGGTCGTAAATCCTAGTAGCGACGCTCACGGCCGCCACCACGAGGGGCGCCGCCACGTCCACCGCCACCACCAACGGGGCGCACGTTGCGAGCTTCGCGACCCTTCGGGCCCTCCGCCTCTTCGAACGTGATCTTCTGGCCCTGGGCGAGGGTCTTGAAACCATCACCCTGAATGCTTGAGAAGTGGATGAACAAGTCGTCGCCCTTCGCGTCAGTCGCGAAACCGAAGCCCTTCGCGTCGTTGAAAAAGCTCACGATGGCCTCACCGGCACCGGGACGTCCGCCACCGCGGTCAAACGCGGGACGGGGCCCACGCTCGGAACGCTCGGGACGGGGTCCACGCTCGTTGAAGTCACGACCAGGACGGTCGATAACGTCGCGCGCATTGCCACGGTCGGGACGGGCCGCACGGTCGAAGTCACTGCGCGGGGCGCGCTCAAAGTCACCACGGGGGCGATCGAAGTCACGGGGCGGGCGCTCGCTGAACGAACGCTCGGGACGGGGAGCCCGCTCGCTGAAGTCGCGCTGGGGGCGGTCGCCAAACGAACGCTCGGGACGGTCACCGAACGAACGCTCGGGACGAGGTCCGCGCTCGGCGAATTCACGACGTGGACGGTCGTTGTCACGACGCTCGAAACCACGAGGGCCGCGCTCGCCGAAGTCACGGCTGGGGCGTGAACGCTCGCCTCGACCCTTGCCACCACGGTCGTCGAGCTGCTCGGTCGCGGCGACGTCGTCAACGGCACCCAGGCGAATGGCCGGTGCGTCTTCACGAACTTCAATGGAGGTGGGCACACCGAGGGCGCGCTGGAGTCGCTTGACCTGGCCCATGGCATCTTCGCCCACGAGGGAGATGACGACACCAGTGGCGCCGGCACGACCGGTACGGCCGGAGCGGTGCAAGTAGTCAGTGGCCTGCGCTGGTGGGTCGTAGTGCACGACGACGGGCAGGAGGTCAATGTGAATGCCTCGCGCGGCGACATCAGTGGCGACGAGCACCTGGATCTGACCGGCCTTGACGGCCTTGAGTGCGCGCTCGCGCTGGGCCTGGGTGCGGTCACCGTGCAGGGGGACAGCCGAGATGCCGCGCTCTTCGAGCTGGCGAGCCAAACGGTCCGCACCGTGCTTGGTGCGGGTGAAAATAATGGCGCGCTCGTACTCGTCGATGATGTCGGCGGCAAATGAGGGGCGCTGGTCGCGGGGAACGCGCCAGAAGAAGTGGTCAACGTCAGACGGTGCCTCTTCGCCGACGACGTCGTGGATCACGGCTTCGCGGGTGAACTCCTTGACGAGCGACTTGACGTCGGGGCCCATCGTGGCGGAGAACAACATGACGTGACGGTCGCTCGGGGCCTGCGCCATGATGCGACGGACGGCGGGCAAGAAGCCCATGTCGGCCATGCGGTCGGCTTCGTCAACAATGATGGTACGCACTTCGCTCAAGTCGAAGGCACCCTGCTCGAGCATGTCTTCGAGACGGCCAGGG
The DNA here is from genome assembly GCA_036769405.1 of Acidimicrobiales bacterium. Classification (GTDB taxonomy): domain Bacteria; phylum Actinomycetota; class Acidimicrobiia; order Acidimicrobiales; family RAAP-2; genus RAAP-2. The sequence goes on along the minus strand of DAIPLC010000068.1, from coordinate 1,410 downwards.
CAGGCGACGACGACGTCAACGCCCATGTTGAGGGCCTTGCGAGCGACGTTGTACGAGGTGCCACCGTAGACACAGATAATGCGACGACCGCGGTCATCAGTCAGGTTGGCGAGTTCCTTCTGCACCTGAGCGGCGAGCTCGCGGGTGGGAACCAAGACGAGACCAACGGGCTTGCGAGGGCGAGCCTTGGTGATGTGGGCCATAAGGGGGAGACCGAAAGCCAGGGTCTTACCCGAACCAGTGGCCGCCTTACCAACGACGTCGCGGTACTCCAAGGCGTCAGGAATGGCGACTTCCTGAATTGGGAATGCTTCGAGGATTCCTCGAGAAGCGAGGCGTTCCACCAGGTTGACGGGCACGCCGAGGTCGGCAAAGGACATGGACATATGACTCCTAATCAAGTTGGTCTGAGCCCAACTCGACGATATGTCACAGTCGAACAGGCTCCACCGCAGTGTGCGGCACAAACAGCAAAGAGAATGCTAGCAGGGTTTTGCGCAAATAGCGAAAATACTTTTCTGGTGACTTCAGCAACCCAGCACCGAAGACTTCAGGGGCGGCGCTAGAGAGACCCCTCGATGTGGTCATGGATCCAATCCGCGGCCTTTTCATGAGTGCATTCGCCGCTGGCAACCTGGAGCATGAATGCAACCGCGTCGTCGGGTGTGTAGTTCAATTTCACGTCATTACGTAAACAAAATTCGACCAGAGAAAGCCAAGCTAAGCGTTTGTTTCCGTCAGGGAGGGGATGATTCTTCGCAATCCGCGTGACCAATGCAGCGGCCTTCTGAACGACTCCCACGTGAAGTTCAATGCCGTCAAATGACGCCTGCGGCACGTGCAGAGCGGAATCCAGCAGGTAGATGCGAGGTATTCCCGCGAGTACCTCGGCGCGAATTCCCGTGGCCGCCTCGGCGAGGACGAGGGCTTCCTCGAACGAGAGATAGTTCACTGAGCCAGGCGGTCGAGAATGTCCTTGTCTCTCTCGACAAGCATCTTGACTCGGGCCATGAATTCCGCATCGTGTCGCACCTTGTCGATGCGCTCAGCGACACTTTCAATGATGAATGTATTCACGGATACTCCTTCGGTGCGAGCCGCCATCTCAACGGTCGCAGCAAGATCGTCACTCATGCGCACCGTGGTTACTTTTTTCGTCATAGTGTCATGATAGCAAGATGCATCGATAAAAGGCACGGACAGTGTCGTTCTCAGCACCAACCACCAGTAGGACGGAAGTGGGGGGACCATGGCGTCAGCTACTTCGGACGTAGTCCGCGCGTCATTCGCGGTGGTCCAACCCGAGTAAAAGCCATCAGTACGTCGGGTGTCTCAATTGCGAAGGGAAACCGTTCGTGCGGGCGGAGGGACTCGAACCCACACTCCGGAGAACTGGTACCTAAAACCAGC
>DAIPLC010000067.1:0-7544 GCA_036769405.1 Acidimicrobiales bacterium | reverse complement strand
GCACCGGTGCTCGAGGACTATCTCCGCGCGAACGCGGACCCCGACAACTTGGTCGTGGTGGCTCCCGACGCCGGCCGTGTGAAGGTCGCCGAACGCTACGCCACCCACCTTGGTTGCGACCTGGCGCTGGTGCACAAGACTCGCCCGAAGGGCACTGCCAACGTGGCGGAGGCCCGTCACATCGTGGGTGACGTCAAGGACCGCCACTGCGTCCTGATCGACGACATGATCGACACCGCTGGCACCATTGTGGCCGCGTGCGATCTGCTTAAGTCGCAGGGAGCCGGCGAAATTTGGGTGATGGCGACCCACGCAATCTTCTCGCCACCCGCCGTCGATCGTCTGTTTAACGCCCCCGTGTCTCGCGTGGTCGTGACCGACACCTTGCCTCTCGGGCCCGAACGCCGCTTCGAAAAACTGGAGATTCTTTCCATTGCCAGCATCGTGGCGAACGCCATTTCCGCCATTTTTGAAGACAGTTCAGTGTCGGACATCTTCGGCGGGGAAAACCTGCTCTAATCCCGGTTTTCGCGCAGGCGCTCGTCTGCGATAGACTGAGAACCCTGTGCGCGCCCAGTGGGCGCACCAGCCATTCGTATAAGGAGAAGTCATGTCACAGAGCACGCTGCAGGCGTCCACGACCCGCGAGCACGGGACGCGCAATTCGCGCCGTCTGCGCTTGGCCGGTTCCATCCCCGGTGTGGTCTACGGCATTGGCGTGGCGCCACTGCCCGTCTCCGTTGACGCCAAGGCGTTCCGCCTCGCGGTCTCTGGCGACCAGGGTCTGAACACCTTGATTGAGCTCGACGCCGACGGCCAGAAGTTTCTGGTCCTCGCGCGCGAAATCCAGCGTCACCCCGTTCGTGGCACCGTCGCGCACATCGACTTCCAGGTGGTCGACCCCGACCGTCCCGTAGTCGCAGTTGTGCCACTGCACATGATTGGTGACGCCGTTGAAGTCCGTCACGCTGACTGGGAAGTTGACCAGCAGATGTTCAGCTTCGCGATTCGCACGCGTCCAGCGCTTATTCCGACGCACATCGACGTCGATATCTCCGAACTCAAGCCCGGCCAGGCCATCCACGTCAAGGACGTCATCTTGAGCGAAGGTGTCGAGGCCGCTGGTGACCCCGCCGCGAACGTCGTCAACACCCGCGCCGGCCGCGCAGCCAAGACGTCCGAGCGCTCGTAGTTGATCGTGGCTCTCCGGCGTTTTGCCGCGAGTGGCCGACGAGGTAGCGCGAGCACCCTCGTACTGTTAGGCCTGGCGAACCCTGGTCGAGATTACGAAGGTTCGAGGCACAATATTGGCGGTGACGCTGTTCGCCTGCTCGCCGAGCAGCGCGGTGTGCGCCTCGTCGTGGAGCCTCGCCAACGGTGCGTGAGTGCGACGATTCCTACGCCTCGCGGTCCCGTCACGCTCGCCGTTCCCACGACTTACATGAATGAATCGGGGGCCGCGGTACTTCCATTGCTGAACCGCACCTCGGTCGAGGATCTCCGCACCTTCATTGTCATTCACGACGAACTTGACCTCGAACCCGGCCGTCTCCAGTGCAAATTTGGCGGGGGACTGGCGGGCCACAACGGTCTGCGCTCGATTGCGTCGGCCCTCGGTACGCAAGACTTCGCCCGACTGCGCGTGGGCATTGGTCGTCCTGAGCGCAAGGAGCAGGTGACGGACTGGGTCCTTCGCCGCCCGACTGGCGAGCGCCGCGCCGCTCTAGAAAGCGACACCGTGGCGGCCGCAACAGCTCTCGCCCTGCTTATTGACGAGCCCTTCGACGACGCGCAGCGCCGCATCAACGCCCGTGGCTGAGTCCGCCGGCCTGCGCCGCGTTCTCGAGCGCGTCGCCCCCTCACTCCGGGCCGCACACCGCGCGGGTTCCTTCGTGCCGTCGAGTTACGCGACGCCACTTACGGCCGCCGCTTACGCCCTCGAGCACGAGCACCAGCTCGTGGTAACCGCCACGAGTGCCGAAGCGGAGCTGTTGGCGGAGGGTATTCGTGCCCTGTGGGGAACGAGTACCGACGTCGCGCTCTGGCCCGCCTGGGACACCCACCCGCTCGAGCGGGTTAGTCCCGATACCTCAGTCATGGCCGATCGGGCCCTTCTGCAGTGGCGAGTGATCACCGGTGATGCACCGCGCATCATCGTGGCGTCGATCCGCGCCCTGGCGCAGATTCTTCCCCCTGAACCGGTGGTCACGCCGCGCCTCCTCCGCACGGGCGACGTCATTGAGCGTGAGTTGTTTCTTCGAGAACTCGTTGACCTCGGGTACCGGCGTGAACATCTGGTGGAGCACCGTGCCGAGTTCTCAGTTCGTGGTGGCATCGTTGACGTCTGGCCGGCCCACGCTGATGAGCCAATTCGTCTCGACTTTTTCGGTGACGAACTGGAACGACTCACGGCCTTCGATATCGCGACGCAGCGGTCGACCCACAACCTTGAATCGGCACTGCTCACCACCGCTCGCGAATGGCGACCCGACGAAGCCACCCGAGCCCGCGCCGCGACGCTGCGCGAAAGCGCTGTCTGGAGTCGACCGGTTATCGACAAAATTGCCGCCGGCGACCTCTTCGATGGCATGGAGGGATGGATGTCTCTCCTCGTCGAGGAACGCCGCACTCTGCTCGATGTTCTTGGCAGCACGGCGGTGCTCGCGGTGGAGCCCGATCGGATTCGCTCACGATTGGCCGACCTGCTCGAGGAGGAGCGGGACTTAGCCGAGGCCGTAGCGGCTACGTGGCAGGCCGATCAGACAATCCCGTTGCTGCACGTCACCGCTGACGAATTATTTGGTGAGCGCGATCTTCTCGCCCTCGAAGGGTCGGGGCTTGATGGTGCCTCGGGCCACCTACTCACTTCGCCACCAGTCGTGCAGGGTGACGCGGCTCGCATCGGCTCGCACGTTCGCGGCTGGACGCGGGCGCAACGCGGTGTCGTGCTCACTAGCAACGGGGCCGCGGTGTCACGCATGGCCGAGCAGTTGCGCGGCGAGGGCATCGAAGTAACAACGGATCCGGCGCAGGTACTCGAGGCCCGACTCACCGTGCTCGAGTCGACGCTGCCCGCGGGCTTCAGTTTGTCCGACCCCGCCGTGGTGGTGTGGAGTGAAAATGATCTCACGGGTCGTCGCGCCGCCCACCGGGTCGCACGAACTCGCACGCGCAACGTTGACGGCTTCTTCGATGACTTAGCGGTGGGTTCGTACGTCGTGCACCGTCAGCACGGCGTGGCCAAATTCTCCGGTACGACGACACGTGAGATGAATGGCGCCACGCGCGACTACCTAATCCTCGAATTTAAAGATGGACGAATTTACTGGCCGACGGAGCAGTTCGACGCGCTGACACCGTACTCCGGTGGCGACGCTCCTTCCCTTTCGCGCATGGGCGGCGCTGAGTGGCAAAAAACCCGCGCGAAAGCACGGGCTGCGGCCTATCTGGTTGCCCAGGAATTGGTTGACCTCTACCGCAAGCGGACCGTCGCGCAAGGTTTTGCCTTCAGTGCTGACTCGGCGTGGCAGGTCGAGATGGAAGATCTCTTCCCTTTCGCCCTCACCCCCGACCAGGCCGAGGCCGTCAATGCAATCAAGGCCGACATGGAGGCGCCGCGACCCATGGACCGCCTTGTGGTAGCTGACGTGGGATTCGGCAAGACCGAAATCGCGGTTCGGGCAATCTTTAAGGCCGTGCAAGACGCCAAGCAGGCGGCCGTCCTCGTGCCAACCACGCTGCTGGCCAGTCAACACTTCACCACGATTAGCGAGCGATTCGCCGGCTTTCCCGTCAAGGTGGCGTTGCTCAGCCGCTTTATCGATGACAAGGAAGCGGCCGCCACGTTGGCTGGTTTGAAGGACGGATCGATTGACGTTGTGGTGGGTACCCACCGCATTTTGTCGACGTCCATTGAGTTCAAAAATCTCGGATTGTTGGTTGTCGACGAAGAGCAGCGTTTTGGTGTGACGCACAAAGAAGCCATTAAGACGCGCTCGGTGGGCATTGACGTGCTGACCCTCTCCGCCAGTCCGATTCCACGAACACTGGAAATGGCGTTCGCCGGTATTCGAGACCTGTCGATGGTGACCACACCGCCGGCCGACCGTCGACCCATCTTGACCCACGTGGGTGAGTACAGCGAGGCCGCGGTGGTCGAGGCGATTCGCCGTGAGCTCTTGCGCGAAGGCCAGGTCTTTTTTGTCCATAATCGGGTCGCCGATATTGACGAAGTGGCCCGCCGAATCGGCCAACTCGTGCCTGACGCTCGGATTGTGGTCGCACACGGACAGATGGACGAGGGCACCCTCGAGCGCGTGATGATTGACTTCTGGGAGCGCCGGTTTGACGTATTGGTGTGCACAACCATCGTGGAATCCGGCATCGACTTGCCCTCCGTCAATACGATGATTGTTGACCGTGCTGATCGGCTCGGGCTCGGCCAGCTGCACCAGTTGCGAGGTCGGGTCGGTCGAAGTGGTCAGCGCGCCTACGCCTACCTCTTCCATCCAGCCGATAAAACCCTCAGTGAAACGGCCTTCGAGCGCCTGCGCACGATTGGCGACAACACGGCGCTGGGTAGCGGCTTCAAGATTGCGATGCGTGACCTCGAAATTCGCGGCGCCGGTAACTTGCTCGGCCACGACCAGTCCGGCCCTGTCGCGGCGGTCGGCTACGACCTTTACGTGCAGCTGGTGGCCGAAGCCGTCGCCGAGGCCAAGGGAGAAGTGGTGGCCAACGTCGAGCCGATCACCCTCGACATTCCCGGCGAAGCCAGTTTGCCGAAGTCCTACGTGGAGGCTGAAGATGCGCGTCTCGAGGCGTACCGCCGTTTGTCGAGTATCACCACGCTCGAGGAGATGCGCGATCTGCGCGAGGAGTGGCTCGACCGTTACGGGGCCCTCCCCACGGCCGCTCAGGGTCTGCTCGATTTGGGCGAATTGCGAGTGCGTTGCCTTGGTCTCGGTATCCGTTCACTCCAGGTTCTGCCCGCGAAGGTGGGCATCCGTTCGCACCCACTGCTCAAGGCCTCACCGGTGTCGCTCTCGATGAGTCAGCAGATGCGTCTGCGCCGACGCTTTGGCTCGGGTGGCTTCAATGATGAAACGAAAGAACTCAAGATTGAACTCACGGCGAGCCAGGCCTCGGCCACTGGCGTGCTGGCTCTCCTAGAGGAACTGTTCGAAACAGCCAACTGACTAGCATCGAAGCATGCGTCGATTGCTCGTTCTTCTCGTTCTCTGTGCCACCGCTACCACCTGGTACGGCGTGACCAACCGCTCCGCCGCCCTCGTTGTCAATGGGACATCAGTCAGTTCAACCGAGCTCACCAGCGAAATTACCGCGGTGACCACGACCCCCGCCCTGCAGTGCTACCTGTCAGAGCTCTACCAGAACGGCTTCACCTCCGGGGCCGCTCGAAATGCCGTGAGTGAAAGTGCCGTCGCGGCATGGATTGGCGGTCGCGTCGAGGGCCTGGCCATTCGTCAGTACGTGCAGCAGCACTATCACCACACTTCCACTACCGCCGAACTCGCGACCGCCACCTCGGCCTTCGAGGGCGAATTGACCGCTCTGGCGAACCAACACTCGCTTCGCTGCCCGAGTACCGCAGCCGCGGCCGTTGCGTCCATGCCCGCGTCCATGCGCAGCACATTGATCGGTAGTCAAGCGGACTCGCTTTACCTCATTGCTCACCTCAAGGGAACTATCCCACTGACCGTGCCAGCGCTCGAGGCCTACTACAACAAGCACCGTTCGTCCTATACCGAGACCTGCATCTCCGTGGCTCTGGTACCAGCGGCCAAGGTTGTGGCCTTCGAGAAGGCCGTCCACCGCGGCCTGTCGCTCTCGGCATCGGCCAAGAAGTACTCGGTCGACCCCTCCGCCCAGCGGGGCGGCGTGTACGGATGCGTGACGCCAGCGTCGAGCTCCTACACCGCGATTCAAACTGACGTGGCTGGGCTGCCACTGCGCACCTGGAGCAAGCCCTTCCCCTACCAAAATGGCGCCTACGGACTCTTCGTGGCGGTGCGCTCCAACGGCGTGCAACGCTTCGCTGCCGCCGCGAGCACCGTGCTGAGCGACGTACGAAAGGCCAACGCCACCAACGCATCGCAATTGACGTCGACGCTGCTCTACGGTGCCCGTGTCCACGTGGACCCATCCCTCGGGATCTGGGAATTGACCAGCAACGGTCCCGGTGTCGGCGCCCTCGCCACCCCAGGTCTGGCTGACGTGGCCGCTCCCACACTCTTCACCGCGACAACCGCCCCGACCTACCGGTGACCACGCCCCGCGTCCGCGTGGTCGGGCTGGGTCCCGGTGACGGCGGGCACGTCACTCGCCGCACCTGGGAGATGATGGCATCGGCACCGATAGTGCGACTTCGCACGCGCGTGCACCCCGCGGCCGACGGCCTGGCGCACGCTAGCTATGACGAGTGGTACGACGCTGCCGACTCGTTCGATGACCTCTACGCCCGCATCGTTGATGATGTGGCGGCACTCGCGACCACCTCGCCTAACGGTGAGGTCCTGTACGTGGTACCCGGTTCACCGGTCGTTGCCGAACGGACCGTTGAGATGCTCCGCGAGCGAGACGACATTGAGGTGGTTTGCGAACCAGCGGTGTCGGTTATTGATGTCGCCTGCGCCGCACTGGGCATTGATCCCATGGCGGCGGGCCTACGAGTAGTGGACGCCCTCGATAGCACCGAGCCCTTTCGAGGCCCCGGTCCGCTATTGATTCTGCAGACCTACGCGCCCGAAGTTTTGGCCAGTGTGGCCGACCGACTCCCCGCCGAGGCGTCGGTGACGGTGCTGCACCACCTCGGCCTTGCGGATGAGCAACTACTGGTGACGTCGGCGGGGGAGTTGCCCCGTTTTCTCGAGGCCGACCACCTCACATCCCTTTGGGTGCCGGGTCTGCGTACGGCGGGCGAGGCGGCCGACGACCTCGTCAGCTTCATGCGCCAGTTGCGCGCGCAGTGCCCGTGGGATCAGGAGCAGACGCACGGTTCCCTCACCCGCCACTTGCTGGAGGAGTCGTACGAAGCGCTCGACGCCCTCACCGCCCTCGACGCAATGATTGAAGCGGGGGCGGAGGACGCCACGGTGGTGGCGCACGCCGAGGAAGAACTCGGCGATCTGCTCTTTCAGGTGATCTTCCACGCCGAACTCGGTGATGAGGAATCACGGTTCTCCTTCGCCACCATCGCTGATGCGGTACGTGACAAGTTGACGCAACGACACCCGCACGTGTTTGGCGATGTGGTGGTGCACTCGAGTGATGACGTCGCGGCGAACTGGGAAGTAATCAAGGCCGTCGAGAAGGGTCGGTCGAGTGTTCTCGACGGCATTGCCTGGGACTTGCCCGCTCTGGCGCTCTACGCGAAAATCGCGCAGAAGGCTCGCAAGCGGGGCATCGACACGTCCGCACTTGAAAGCACTCCTGAACTGCGTGATCTCCTCGCCGTTGTCGAAACGGCTTTGGATGGCGGGGTGGCTCTCGAGGCTGCCTTACGCCGTCAGGTGCTGCAACTC
>DAIPLC010000066.1:0-7634 GCA_036769405.1 Acidimicrobiales bacterium | reverse complement strand
CGGGATGCGCGTGTCACCGATAGCGGGGCCGATGGCGCCGAGCATGATGCCGTCAAAACCCCGCAGGGACTCGAGGGTCTCGTTGTCCAGCACGAAGCCGTCGCGGAGGTACCGAGCGGCGCCGAGGTCGAAGGAGGTGGTTGCAAAGTCGACGCCGGCGGCGGCAACAACGCTGAGGGCCGCGTCCGTTACTTCGGGGCCAATGCCATCACCGCCGATAACGGCGATTCGGTGGCGCTGTGTCATGGAAAACCTTTCTTTCATCTATTTTGCCCGCCACGGGGTCACAAGGTCAAACCTAGGAGCGCCCGTCAGTGGTGCCGGTAGAATTGAGGTCCCGCCGAGTTGAGGACCACCATGGCTGCTGAAATTCATCGCATCACCAAAGAGACGCTCGCCAAGTTGCAGGCCGAGTACCTCGAACTGACCACCGTTGGACGCACCGAGATTGCTCGCGTCATCGAAGCGGCCCGCCTCCTCGGTGACCTCAGCGAAAATGGTGACTACCACGCCGCCAAAGATGATCAGGGCAAAATGGAGTCGCGCATTCGCCAAATCGACCAAGTCATCCGCAACCACGAACTCGTCGAGCGCGACGAAACGGCCGAGCAGGTCCAGTACGCCTCGGTGGTAAAGATCCTGTACGAGGGTGACGACGTCGACGACGCACTCGAGTACTTCATTGGCTCGATTGAGGAAAAGCCCGAAGGTGTGGCCGTGGCCTCACCAACGTCGCCCATGGGCTCGGCACTGCTCGGCCACAAGGTTGGCGACAACGTCACGTACGACGCTCCGTCGGGCGCCATCACCATCACCATCGTGGGGCTTCGCTAAGTGGGACGGACCCTCTACGAGAAAATCTGGGACGAGCATCTCGTTGCCTCCCCCGAGGGCGAACCCTCACTCCTCTACATCGACCTGCACCTCGTCCACGAGGTCACGTCGCCACAGGCCTTTGACGGTCTTCGCCTCAATGGCCGCGGTGTTCGCCGCCCCGACCGCACCCTCGCCACGGCCGACCACAACGTGCCCACCGACCCCATTTCGACCCCCGTCAACGACCCGATCTCTCGGCGTCAGCTCGAAGTCCTCGAAGAAAACTGCGCCGAGTACGGAATCACGCTCTTTCCCCGTGGCCACGAAAATCAGGGCATTGTCCACGTCATCGGCCCAGAATTGGGTGTCACCCAGCCGGGCATGACCATCGTCTGCGGCGACAGTCACACCTCCACGCACGGTGCTTTCGGCGCCTTGGCCTTCGGGATTGGCACGAGTGAAGTGGAGCACGTGCTGGCCACGCAGACACTCCCCCAGCAAAAGGCCAAGACGATGGCGGTCATCATTGATGGCCCCGCCCCAACCGGCGTCACCGCCAAAGACATCGTGCTCGCGATCGTGGCCGAGCTCGGCACCGGTGGCGGCGCTGGCTACGTTGTCGAGTACCAGGGTGAAGCCATACGCAATCTCTCCATGGAGGGGCGCATGACGGTTTGCAACATGAGCATCGAGGCGGGCGCCCGCGCCGGTCTCGTCGCCGTCGATGACGTCACTATTGACTACCTTCGCGGACGGCCCGGTGTTGCCAGTGGTGACGAGTTCGAGGCGCAGGCCGCTCGCTGGCGCACGATGGTGAGTGACGTCGACGCGACCTTTGACAAGACCGTGGTCATTGATGCCGCTCGTCTCACACCTTTCCTCACCTGGGGTACGAACCCCGCGCAGGTCGTGGCCCTCAGTGGCGTCGTTCCCTCACCCGAGGACTTCGCCGATGCCGATACCCGGGCCGCCACCGAACGCTCACTCGCCTACATGGGCCTCACCCCCGGCACCGCGATTCGTGACGTTGCCGTTGACGTGGTCTTCATTGGCTCGTGCACGAACTCCCGCATTGAAGACTTGCGGGCGGCCGCGGCGGTAGCCGACGGCCACCGCGTCAAGGACGGCGTCCGCGCCCTCGTCGTGCCCGGATCGCACCGCGTGAAGAAGCAGGCTGAAGCCGAGGGACTGGACAACATTTTCCGCGCCGCCGGTTTTGAGTGGCGCGAACCGGGCTGTTCGATGTGCTTAGGCATGAACCCAGACCAACTCACCGCGGGGCAACGTTCGGCATCCACGTCGAATCGCAACTTCGAGGGCCGTCAGGGGCGTGGCGGCCGCACCCACTTGGTCTCGCCGGTCGTTGCCGCCGCCACGGCAATTCTCGGCCGCTTCGCCACACCGGACGAGGTGACAGCATGAAGGCCGTGCACGTCCTCGAAGGTCGTGGCGTTCCGCTCGAGCGCAGTGACGTCGACACCGACCAAATCATTCCCTCCGACTGGCTCAAGCGCGTTGAGCGCACCGGCTTTGGTCGCGGACTCTTCGCCGAGTGGCGCGATGATCCGTCGTTCGTGCTCAACAACCCCGACTACGTCGGGGCGAGTGTCCTGATTGCTGGTCCGCGTTTCGGTACCGGTTCGTCGCGGGAACACGCCGTGTGGGCCTTGATGGACTACGGCTTCACCGCCATCGTTGCCCCGAGCTTCGGGGATATCTTTCGCAACAACGCTTCGAAGCAGGGACTCGTCATCGCACAACTCGAGGCCGCGGCCTGCGAGACCCTCACTGCCCTCGTCAGTGCCGACCCGACGGCGCTCGTCATCGTGGACGTGGAGCGCGGCGTGGTCGAAGTCCCCGCCGCTGGGTTTTCCCAGCCCTTCGCCCTGGACGCCATGACCCGTGAGCGACTACTCAATGGCTGGGACGACATCGGCCTGACCCTGCGTCACGAATCGGCGATTACCGACTTTGAAACGTCGTCCGTTGCGCCAACGCTACGAGGACTGTTCGACGCTGAGGGCCGCACCACCCGCTAACGCCCGATCGGCCAGTGCCTGGCGATGGCGAATAGTGGTGAGCACGGCCACCACCAACGAGGCCGCCCCCGCGGAGCACGTCGACCAGAAGGCGGCCCAGGTGTGGGCGCCCGCGTAGTAGCCGAGCCAAAGGACGGAACAGGCCACGCCGGCGTACCAGGCGGGGGCCGAAACGCCGTCGGCGTGGCGCTGACGAGCCAGTTCAACGATCTGGGGCACGCGCATGAGGGCCATCGAGAGGCCCGTGCCGTACACGCCGGCCGACCACCCACCAACAATCACTGGCGCGAACGAGAATGCGAAAACGAAGAGAGTCGACTGCTTCACCGATCGCCAGTGACGCCAAGGCGACAGTCGCCAGATGATGTAGGCCTGGAACGGGACCACCGTGCCCGAACCGAGCTCAACGATGAGCGAGTGCGCGCCAAAGATGCCGTAGCTAATCCAGAAGAAGCTGGTCAGCAAAAACATCATCCACGTGGCGAGAGAAATGCCGTCAATGCCGTCCCGACGCAAGCGCTGGAACTGGAGCACCGTACTCGCGACACCAATGGCCACCGCCAGGTAGCCGGCGATCGAGGTCAGGGCGTTTGACACGGGACAAGGCTAGGCCGAAGCCTCACTCGGCGAAGCGGCGTCGTGCGGCCGTGAGGTTTAGCGACGGCGATTGGCGGCGGAAATAACGGCTTCCAGTGAGGCGTCAAGAATTGATGAACTCATGCCGACGCCCCACCACGAAGTACCGTCGGCTCCTTCGGCCTCGACGTAGGCCACCGCTGACGCGCCCGATCCGGCCGTCAGGGCGTGCTCGCTGTAGTCCCGGACCGTGAAGTCAACGTTGAGGTCGGACTTCAACCCCGCCATCAGTGCATCGATGGGTCCATTACCTTCACCGGTCACCGTCACGTGACTGCCGTCGACCAAGAGCTGCGCAACTATGCGCGTCGAGTGTTGGCTCGCCACGACCTCGCTGGCCAGTAATTGCAAGGTGGGGTTCTCTGGCAGGTAGGTCGTCGTGAAGACTTCCCAGATCTGGGCGGGCGAAATCTCGGTGCCACTTTGTTCGGTCACCTTCTGCACGTTCTTGGAGAACTCCACCTGAAGGGCGCGTGGCAGTTCGAGGCCGTGTTCCGCCGAGAGCAGGTAGGCCACGCCACCCTTGCCCGATTGTGAATTGACACGAATGATTGCCTCGTACGTGCGTCCGGTGTGCTTCGGGTCAATGGGCAGGTACGGCACCTCCCACACGTCGTACTCGTCACCGATGACGGTCATACCCTTCTTGATGGCGTCCTGGTGGGAGCCGGAGAAGGCCGTGTAGACCAGTTCGCCCACGTAGGGGTGGCGCATGTGCACCGGCAGACGGTTGGCGTATTCGGCCACGTGACGGGCCTTGTCGATGTCGCGAATGTCCAACTCGGGGTCCACGCCTTGACTGAACAAGTTGAGGGCAAGGTTGACGACGTCCACATTGCCGGTACGCTCACCGTTGCCGAACAGGGTGCCTTCGACACGATCAGCACCGGCCAGTACGCCGAGTTCCGCGGCTGCCACCCCAGTTCCCCGGTCGTTGTGGGGGTGGAGCGAGAGGATGATGCTGTCACGTCGATCAACGTGGCGCAAGAAGTACTCAATGGCGTCGGCGTAGAGATTCGGGGTGTACATCTCCACGGTCGCCGGCAGGTTCAGGATCAGTGGCTTCTCGGGCGAGGGATCGATAGCCGCGATGACGGCGTTGCACACCTCGAGGGCGTAGTCCAGTTCAGTGCCGGTGAAGCTCTCGGGTGAATACTCGTAGCGGAACTCTGTTTCGGGCGACGTCGACTCGAGGGAGCGACACAGGTGGGCCGCCTTGACCGCGATCTCGGTGATACCCGCCTTGTCGAGACCGAAGACGACACGGCGCTGCAGCGTCGAGGTTGAGTTGTAGAAGTGCACAATCGCCTGCTTGGCCCCGTGCAGCGACTCGTAGGTGCGGCGAATGAGTTCTTCACGGCATTGCGTCAAAACCTGAATCGTGACGTCGGCGGGAATGAGGTCCTGCTCAATGATGTGGCGCACGAAATCGAAGTCCGGCTGGGACGCCGAGGGGAAACCGACCTCAATTTCCTTGAAGCCCATGGCGACAAGTTGGGTAAACATCACGTTCTTACGCTCGAGGTCCATCGGGTCGATAAGGGCCTGATTGCCATCACGAAGGTCAACGGAGCACCAGATCGGGGCGTGGTCGAGTCGCTTGTTCGGCCACGTGCGGTCGGGCAGATCCACCGGCACCGTGGCGCGGTACTTGGTGAAGGCCATGGGACTGGGCTGTTGGGGGTGTGAGCGCACAAACTTCCTTTTCATTCAGAACCACCACTGACAAAAAAACCCCGCCGAGTGGCGGGGAGACGGGCGAGAGAAAACCCGCCCTATCGAAGAAGTCGCGTGGTGATGCCGGTTGTCATATCAGTAGTGTACCGAAGGTTTCACCTACCCACCTTCGAGCCGCTAAGGTGCCTGCGTGCGACTCCTCCGGCGACTCATCAAGACCACGTTGTTCGTGGGCGCGGTGGCCGGCATCGCCGTGGTGGCCAAGAACGGGTCGTCGTTCCTCAAGACGCCTACCACGGAGGCAGCACCCGACGTGCTCGACGAGTCCGCCGACGAAGAACCCACTACTGATGAAGGATCACTATGACCACTCCTATGGAATACCGCCGCCTCGGCCGCTCCGGCCTCCAAGTCTCCGTACTGTCGTTCGGTAGCTGGGTGACCTTCGCGAATGACAACCAGATCAAGAACGCGGAACAGGCCGCCGAGTGCCTGAGTGTCGCCAAGGAGCACGGCGTCAACTTCTTTGACAACGCCGAGGGCTACGCCCGCGGTGAGTCCGAGCGCGTCATGGGCCAGGCCTTCCGCGACCTTGGTTGGAAGCGTCACGAGTACGTGGTCTCGACCAAGTTCTACTGGGGCATCAACGGCGACATGCCGAACATGCACTACACCCTCAACCGCAAGTACCTCAGCCAGGCCATCACCGGTTCACTCGAGCGCTTCGGCCTCGACTTCGTCGACCTCGCCTACTGCCACCGCCCCGACCCCAACACGCCCCTCGAAGAGACGGTGTGGGCTATGTCCGACATGGTCACGCGTGGCCAGGCGCTCTACTGGGGTACCTCGGAGTGGAGTGCCGAAGAAATTCGCGCCGCCTACGAAATCGCTGAGCGCAAGAACTTGCACAAGCCCGTCGTCGAGCAGCCCCAGTACAACATCCTCCACCGCACGCGCGTGGAGAAGGAGTACGCCCGTCTGTACGAAGACCTCGGTCTCGGCACGACCATCTGGTCACCCCTCGCCTCAGGCATGCTGACTGGTAAGTACCAAGACGGCGTTCCCGCCGGATCGCGCGCCACGTTGCCCGGCTACGAATGGCTGAAGGACATGTTGACCGACCCCGCGCAGTTGGCTAAGGTTGCGCAGCTAATCGAAATCGCGAAGGACTTGGACATCACCGTCACCCAGTTGGCGCTGGCGTGGTGCGTGAAGAACCCGCACGTGTCAACCGTGATTACCGGTGCGTCCTCGGCTGCACAGGTCCGCGAGAACATGAGCGCCCTGGACGTGCTGCCTCTGTTGACCGACGAGGTCATGGCCCGCATCGACGCCGTCAATATTGACTGAGACGCATCGTGTGGCGCTGTCGTGAGGCAGACCCACATCGAAAATCGCTATTCAGCCACGGCGCTAGGGACCAAGTAGCGCCAGTGGCACCACCCCGATACCGTCGGGGCGGCGATACGCGTACTTGCCCGTGGTGATGACAATGGCATCAGTGAGGCTTTCACCGAGTTTCTTGCGCAGCCATACCAACTGAGCGACGTCCTGCTCATCGACCGACGCCGTGAGCTTGACCTCGATGGCCACGGTCCGTTGAATTCCTCGATTCACAATGAAATCCACTTCGCGATCACCGCTCCACGTGCGGAAATGCGAGACCTTCGCTTCAGTGTGCTGGGCAAACACGTGAAGGTGAAGGGCTACCAGCGATTCGAAGAGTGCCCCGAGAAACGGTCCGTCATTCACTGAACGTCGGGGGCCTTCGCCGCGTAAGAGATCCTCGGCGGTGACGCCGACAAGCTGCGCCGCCAGTGCCGGATCGGCAAGAAAGTGCTTCGGGGACTGCGAAAGACGAGCCAGGTGATTATGCGTGGGTGACCAGGCGTTGACCGGATCAAGAATCCACATCCGTTCCAACGCCTCTCGGTACGCCGACGTAGTTGAACGGGCGGGCGTGTGCTCCTCACCCGGTGTTGAGGCGCGAGCAATCTTTTCAAAGGAGGCCGTCGATGCAGTGGCGGCCGCGTAGGCCTGCAGCCATCGACGGAGCCGATTGGGCTGTCGTACCGAGAGGCCATTCTCCGGGAGATCTCGATCGACAATTCTTTCCAGGTACCCCTCCAGTGCAGCCCGCTGCACCCGCTCGACCGATGAACGCATACCCGGAAAGCCACCGCGGAGTATTTCTGTCGTGTACCCATCGAGATCAACGTCAGTCTCGCCTGAGAGCAAGGGGCGCGAGCCGCTCACGAGCGAGGCGAACGACACCGTCGGCTCACCGACCCCTCGCTCAGCGAGCGTGAGTGGGCGTATGCGCAGCGGCACAATCCGACCAGCTCCCGAATGCATGGGCCTGGAAGCTGGCGTGGCTGACCCCGTGAGAAGAAAACGGCCCGGTGTAGCGTCGTCGTCAACCGCCCTTCGGACAACATCCCACGATGGCGGAAACTGTTGCCATTC